>JAFRXC010000001.1 GCA_017437825.1 Bacteroidales bacterium | reverse complement strand
GCCGGTCTTGGGATCCCTTGTGCACTGCTCGGGTTTGACCTTGTATGCGCCGTGGCTTGTTCCGATTGAGATTGCCAGGGAGTCGCATCCTGTACGGGTTGCGAAATCTACAACTTCTTCGGGCTTTGTGTAATGTGAAACCTCTGAAGCAACTTCTTCCTCAACACCTGCGAGTACGCCAAGTTCTGCCTCTACGGTAACATCGTACTTGTGAGCGTAGTCAACGACCTTCTTGGTGAGGGCGATGTTGTCCTCGTAAGGAAGGGATGAAGCGTCGATCATTACTGATGAGAAACCGAAGTCAACGCAGCTCTTGCAAAGCTCGAAGCTGTCGCCGTGGTCAAGATGGAGCACGATCTGCGGATTCTCCCAACCCAGTTCCTTTGCATACTCTACAGCACCCTGTGCCATATACCTCAGGAGCGTCTGGTTTGCATAGTTGCGGGCTCCCTTGGAAACCTGGAGGATTACAGGGGAACGGAGTTCAGCTGCTGCCTGGATGATGGCCTGGAGCTGTTCCATGTTGTTGAAGTTGAATGCAGGGATGGCATATCCGCCTTTGACGGCCTTTGCAAACATTTCTCTGGTGTTTACAAGACCCAATTCTTTAAAAGAAACCATAATTTTATTTTATAAATATTTGATGCGGTTAAAGCAATCGCAAAAATAGTTATTTTTGTATAAATATAGAAATTGGATGGGCAATAAAGTAATGATATTTTCAGCACCTTCCGGGGCTGGCAAGAGTACGGTGGTGAACCATCTTCTGAAGTTGTATCCGCAGTTCGAGTTTTCAATTTCGGCCACTTCCCGCGAACCTCGCGGAGAAGAGAAGGACGGTGTGGAATACTACTTCATCACTGCCGACAAATTCCGTGAACTGATAGCCCAGGACGCCTTTGTGGAGTATGAAGAAGTGTATGAGAACCGCTTTTACGGCACCCTTAAGTCCGAGGTGGGAAGAATCTGGGCGAAAGGCAAGGTGATTCTCTTTGACGTGGACGTCAAAGGAGGCTACAATCTCAAGAAATACTTCGGAGACAAGGCCCTTTCCGTGCTCATCGTGCCCCCTTCGATGGAAGTGCTGGAGCAGCGCCTGCGCGGCCGCGGCACTGACTCTGAAGAGGCCATCACGGAGCGCCTGGCAAAGGCCGCTTCGGAGCTTGAGTTCGCCCTGGGGAAATTCGACATTGAACTGGAGAACGACGTCCTTGAAGACACGTTCCGCAAGGCCGAGGCAATCACTGACAATTTCATCTCCCTATGAGAATTGCGGTATACTCCGGATCGTTCGACCCTCTCCACATAGGCCACCTGGCCATTATGGAGTACATTACCCAAAAGGAGAACTTCGACTGGGTGTACCTTGTGGTTACGCCCCAGAGCCCCTTCAAGGAGGCCGAGAGGGCCAGGACCGGGGCAAAGCGCTTCCGCGCCGCAAGGCGCGCGGTGCGCCGCCATCCCGGCCTGAAGGTTAAAGTGGACCGCATAGAACTGCGTATGTCGCCGCCACAGTATACCATCCGCACCCTAGACGCCCTTCGAGAGCGGGAGCCCGACAACGATTTCGTCCTGGTAATTGGCGCGGACAACCTTGACAAACTGCGCAGGTGGAAAGCCTATTCCCGTATTCTCAGCGAGTACGGAGTGCTGGTATATCCCCGCGAAGGAATAGATTGCGAAGCGCTCAGGGACTCCCTGTTGGAAGAGAATCCTGATTACAAGATACGCATCATAGATGCGCCTATGGTGGATATTTCTTCCACACAGATCAGGGAAGGCATTGCAAGAGGGGAAGATATGAGCCGCTGGCTGATGTAAGATTAGAACAAAAGAGACAACCATATGAAACTGATAGTCGAAAGCGGAGCTACCAAGACGGACTGGTGCGCAATACGCATGGACGGTACGGTGGGAACCCTGAAGACAGAGGGCGTCAACCTGACGACGATGCCCTCCAATTCCATTGACAATATGACCCAGAGGGCCATAGAAGTCCTGAATATAAACAACGAACCCGTGAGCGAGGTGCATATCTACGCCGCAGGCCAGCTCGAGCCCCGCGTTATCGGAAATGTCGAGTACGCCTCCGACCTGCTCGCCGCCGCCCGCGCGCTCTTCGGCCGCGAAAGCGGCATCGCCGCCATCCTGGGAACCGGCTCCAACAGCTGCTTCTACGACGGCAGCCAGGTGGTGCAGAATGTACGCTCCGGAGGTTTCATACTGGGAGACGAGGGCAGCGCCGCCTGCCTTGGCAAGATGTTCATCTCGGACTTCCTCAAGGGGCTGGTCCCGGAGGACATTGCAAAGGAGCTGGAAGGCTCGTTCAAGGTAGACTACGCCACCGTGGTGAAGAACGTTTACAAAGGGGAGGCGCCGTCGCGCTACCTGGGATCCTTCGCACCCTGGCTCATCGAGCGTTACCAGACCAGCGAGTACGTGAATGACCTTGTCAAACTCAACTTCAGGCTCTTCATCCAAAGGGCGCTGGGACGCTATGACTTCAAGGCCCATCCAATAGGTATAGTGGGCGGATTCGGTTACTGCCTCAGGGATATCTTCCTGGAGGTGGCCGCTCCGTTCGGAATACGGATCTCCAAGATTTTGGAGTCTCCGCTGGAAGGACTCATCCAGTACCACAGCAATGATTGAGAAGTATCCGTCCAAACTGCTTGAGAATGCCGTAGAGGCCATAAGCTCACTCCCCGGAGTGGGACGAAGGAGCGCCATGCGCCTTGCCCTGCACCTGCTGAAGCAGCCGCAGGAGAACGTCCGGCACTTCACGTCCGCCATAAACAGCCTGGTAGAAGATGTCCGCTACTGCAAGCAGTGTATGATGATATCCGACGACGAAGTCTGCTCCATCTGCAGTGACAAGTCCAGGGACCAGCGCACCATATGCGTGGTCGAGAATGTCAGGGATGTGATAAGCATAGAGAACACAGGCCAGTACAACGGCGTGTATCATGTTCTGGGCGGAATCATATCTCCTATAAACGGAATAGGTCCCGGAGAACTCACTATAAGGGAACTTGTGGAGAGGCTGCGCGCCCTGGGCCCCCAGGTGGAGGTGATCCTTGCCCTGAGCGGGGACGTGGAAGGGGAGACCACTGCATTCTACATTTATCGTCAGATAGAGAGTCTGGGAGTCAAAGTAACTTCTCTCGCCCGAGGCCTGGGCTTCGGGGACGACCTGGAGTATGCCGACTCCCTCACCCTGGGACGTTCAATAGTCAACAGAACCGTTTTCAAACCTTGACAGATGCTTCTTACCTTAATTCTATTCGGCCTTTCTCTCTGCGCTGACTGTTTTGCTGTCAGCCTCTGTTCCGGAGTGACCCTGCGCAGGGCAGGATGGAAAGACATCCTTCCGGTTGCATTCATTTTTGCTTTTGTCCAGACCGGATTCATGCTCGCGGGTTGGGCGCTTGGTAACCTTGTGGTGTCACTGGTCATCAAGATTGCGCGCTGGATAGGGTTCCTCCTGTTGCTGTATGTGGGAGGCAGCCTCCTTTTCGAAGGATTCAAGGAAGATTTCGAAGTCCACGATATGAACGGCCTGCGCAACGTCCTTATCTGCGGCGTAGCCACAAGTATCGATGCCCTGGCAGTAGGAGTGTCAATGGCGATGAACGGTGATACTGCCTCCGACATCTACCCCAAATGCATATCAGTGTTCGTATGCACTTTTGCCAGCGTGGTTGCCGGAATCACAGGAGGCAAGGCAATAGGCCGCCGAGCCGGTTCCTTGGCACAAATTGTTGGCGGATTAGTACTTATAGGCATAGGTATATCTGTTCTTGTTAAATAATTTTTTTTATATTTGCGCCGTCGGCTTCTCCGTGACGTCGGCTAACCCGTAAGTTTAACACCCTTCCGACAATCGCCGGGAACAACACAGGAAGGATTATGATCAAGATTTTCTACAGGCGCGGGAATGAGATTATGCTCTCCCGGTCTCAAACGGAGTTTGCTACTATCAGCAAAGAAAATGTGCTCTGGATAGATATCCTGGAACCCACGGGAGAAGAAAAAAGAGCAACCGAAAAATTCCTTGGCACGGAAATACAAAGCCGTGACCAGACAGAAGAGATCGAAAGCTCCTCCCGTTTCTCGGAGGACGAGCACGGCATCTATGCAAATACGTTTTTCCTGTCTCCTACCGGAGACGAGATGTCGTCCGATTCCGTTTCGTTCA
The DNA here is from genome assembly GCA_017437825.1 of Bacteroidales bacterium. Taxonomy (GTDB): domain Bacteria; phylum Bacteroidota; class Bacteroidia; order Bacteroidales; family UBA932; genus Cryptobacteroides. The sequence goes on along the minus strand of JAFRXC010000001.1, from coordinate 1,741 downwards.
TTCTGACGGACTATACCCTGACAACCCTCAGGGACATACCTCTTCGTTCCTTCGACCTGCTTCAGATGAAGATCCAGGCCAGGCCGGAGATGTTCCCTGACTGCTTTACCCTTTTCCTTGAGATAATGGAAAAGAGGGTTGACCTGGACGCCGACATCGTAGAGCTGTTCTCAAAAGACACTTCCCAGTACAGCAAGAGGATAAACCAGCAGGAAGACATCAACGAGGAATTCCTCCTGGACATAAACCAGCTGCAGGAGAATGCAATGATGATAAGGGCCAACGTTGTGGACAAGCAAAGGCTCCTCTCCAATCTGATAAAGAGCCGCAGGTGCCCCAAGGATCCTGAACTAAAGGAAGAGCTCAACGTGCTCATCCAGGACATCTCGTCCCTTATCAACCATATCAATTTTACATTCGAAAGGCTTGAGTATCTGCAGGATACGGTTCTGGGAATAATCAATTTGGACCAGAACAAGATAATGAAGATATTCACGGTGATAACCCTGCTCATAATGCCTGCAACATTCGTAGCAAGCTTCTATGGAATGAACGTGGCCCTGCCGTTTGACAAGTACCGCCTGGCGTGGCTTGGAATACTTGCCCTGATGGTAGTCCTGGCTCTTGCGTTCTGGTATATTTTCAAGAAGAAGAAAATGTTGTAAATCAATTATTTTTACTATATTTGCGCGCTCGTTTCCGAGGGCGCTTTTTTAGCCCCAGGAACAGCACAGGACATAAAGTTAAACCCCTAGTTTGTTTTATTACACAATTATGGCAGAAGAAATTAACGTAAACGTAACGGAGACCGCTCCCGAGGCTGTAGCCCAGGAGGCTCCTGTTGCAGAAAAAGAAACCAAGAAGAGTTCTCTGAACGCTTCAGTCGCCCCTGAGGATTTCGACTGGGACGCATTTGAAGAGACCGACAATTTCGGTGGAGCAAGCAAGGCCGACGTAGAGGCCGCTTACGACCAGACACTTTCTAAAGTTGTCGAGAACGAAGTAGTAGAAGGAGAGGTTACCTCAATCAACAAGCGCGAGGTTATCGTATCCATCGGCGGAAAGAGCGAGGGCGTGATCTCCGCTCCTGAATTCCGTTACAACCCTGACCTCAAGGTCGGTGACAAGGTAGAAGTGTTCGTAGAGAGCGCTGAGGACAAGAAGGGACAGCTTGTGATCTCTCACAAGAAGGCCCGCGCCCTCAAGTCTTGGGATAGAGTTAACGAGGCCTACAACAGCGGCGAGATCGTGAAGGGCTTCGTAAAGACCCGCACAAAGGGCGGTATGATCGTGGACGTGTTCGGAATCGAGGCATTCCTTCCGGGCAGCCAGATCGACATCAAGCCCATCAGGGATTATGACGTATATGTAAACCAGCCTATCGACCTCAAGATCGTCAAGATCAACCAGGAGTTCCGCAACGTGGTAGTATCCCACAAGGCCCTCCTCGAGGCAGAGCAGGAGCAGAAGCGTTCCGAGCTCATCGGCAAGCTGGAGAAAGGTCAGGTACTCGAGGGTGTTGTCAAGAACATCACCAACTACGGAGTATTCGTCGACCTCGGCGGTGTGGACGGTCTTATCCACATCACAGACCTCTCTTGGGGAAGGATCAACCATCCCGAGGAAGTTGTCACCCTCGATGAGAAGATCAAGGTCGTTGTCCTTGACTTCAACGAGCAGCAGAAGAGGATCGCCCTCGGACTCAAGCAGCTTTCTGCTCATCCTTGGGACAACCTCGATC
>JAFRXC010000016.1 GCA_017437825.1 Bacteroidales bacterium | reverse complement strand
CAGTTGCGAACAAGTTCGGTACAGTAAAGTGCGCTGTCACAAGGCGTGAAATTGGTGTTGTACTGCTTGCCTACCTGTTTTCTGGCATTGGCTACGTAGCGCTTTGCGTCTTTGTTGTCTTTCAGGCGCATAACTATGTAGTCACAGCTGTAGCCTTCCTTGAGTTCGAAATCGTCCAGAAATACTTCCAGGGGGTGCCTGTCGACTCCGTGGGCGAGGGTGGCGTCAATGATCCATACTCCCTGTTTGTCCACGTCGGCTATTGCCGTGTGGATGATAAGGTCTTCGAATGATTCCGGCTTGTCAGGGGAAGCTTCATAGTCCCGGTTGTAAAGGTGGTATCCTGCGGGAAGGGTTACGAACACCAGGTCTCCTGTCTGGATTCCTGTTTTGTTTGCCTGGCGGCAGGAAGTTAACAGGAGCAGGATGCTGATGCAAATAATGAAAAACTTTTTCATATGTAATGCAAATATATGAAAAAACATCACATATGGGACAATTTGCCGCTAATACCCACGGCTGCCATATAACCTGTGCTCCAGGCGGCCTGGAGGTTGAATCCTCCGGTTATGGCGTCCAGGCTCACCCCGCCGCCGGTCAGGGCTACCTTGGCCAGGGCCTTGGGCCCGGCCTCGAAAACCGTGACCTGCGCGTACGGCAAGCGCCGCCGGATTTCCACTGCGCAGAAACACCCGGCGGCGCCAGCTCCTATGATGGCAACCTGCATCAGGAATTACTATTTCAAGTTGAATACTACAGAATTGAGCCAGGCGTCAAGTTCGGCTCCGAATTCATCCTTGTAGCGGAAGTTCTCGCCCCAGCCGAAACCGTGTCCGCCGCTGGGATACATATGCAGAGTGGCGCTCACGTGGTTGTCCACGAGGGCCTGATAATAGTCCAGGCTGTTCTTTACGGGAACCAGGAAATCGTCGCTGGCCGCAATGATGAATGCCGGGGGAGTGTCGGAGGTTACGTGTTTGTTGCAGGAGTAACGGTCCACAAGCTCCTGGCTGGGATTCTCTCCAAGGAGACCGTCATATGATCCTCTGTGAGTATATGACAAATCCATTGTAATAACAGGGTAAACCAGAATCTGGTAGTCCGGACGGTTTACTGCATCTGTGTATAAAGTGGATGCAGTTGCTGCCAGGTGTCCACCTGCAGATGTTCCCATGATACCTACCTTGGTAATTCCCAGGTCAGTGCGGCCGCGCATTATGCGGATGGCCTCCTGGATGTCGCTGAGAGGAACGTCGTGGTGTCCGCGGGGGAGCCTGTACTGCAACACGCAGAAGGTGATGCCCCTGTTGTTGAACCAGGTGTGGAAATCCCTGGCCTCGTGGGTGAGAGAGAGCATGGCGTATCCGCCTCCGGGGCAGACTATTACGCAGTGTCCGTTGGGATTCCTGGCAGGATATACCTCCATTATGGCCTCGGAGTAATCCTGTCCGTTTGAACTCTTCTGTGGAGGGAAAGCGTTGGGAGCGCCGTTAGGCCAAATTTTAACAGTATCTACGCGAGGGCCGAAGAATCCTCCCATTCCGCCTGGGCGTCCGCCCTGCGGGCGTGCCGGCTGTGCTGCAAGGCACAATGTCAGTGTGGCCAGAACACTGAATAACATTAACTTTCTCATATAAAACCGAATTTGAATAATCGTATTATCTACAAATATAATAATGTTACAGCAAAAAGAATAGAGCTGCTCCGGTGACAGTTATTATGGTTCCAAGAATCTCCTTTGGAGATATCTTCTGTTTGTTGATGATGGAGTAGGGGACGATTATCAGCACCGGAGTGAGAGCCATAAGCGTAGAGGCAATTCCGGCATTGGCATACTGCACTGCCATAAGCGACAGCGAAACCCCAAGGAAAGGACCGAAGAATGTGGTCAGCATCGCGAACTTCATACCCTTGCCGTCCTTGAAGGCATTCTTCAGTTGGGAGGTCCTGCCCAGGATTGCAAGCAGGATGAAGAAACCTATGAATCCTGTCACCGCCCTGATCATAGTGCCGGCGAAAGGCATCATTGCCGTAACGCCGCGAGAAGCCCCTTCGGGCATTGCGGCGGCATACTTTGCAAGGCCTATCTTGCTGAGCACCAGGCCCACGCCCTGTCCTATGCCTGCGCCTACCCCTAGCAGGACGCCCTTTACCGGGAGCTTTATCTCCAGTTTATGCGACTCTCCTCCGCGCGCCATAATGGAGATGGCTATTCCCGTGAGCGTCACGGCCATAGCCAGCCAGGAGTGCCAGGAGAGTTTTTCTCCAAGCAGGAGCCATCCTGTTATTCCGGCCACGGGAGGCGCCAGCGTCATAAGTATCTGCCCGAATTTCGAACCTATGAGAACATAGCAACTGAACAGGCACCAATCCCCGAAAACATAGCCTACGAGGCCGGAAAGAGCCAGCCACAGGTATGTGGCTCCGTCTGCGTATGTGGGAACAGGAGAGCCGGTAACGATCAGCAGCAGAACGCTGAGGAACACTATCGAGAGGCCCATCCTTATAAGGTTCAGCGAAAGAGCGCCCAGGCGGTGACTGGCTATGTCGGCGAAGATGGCGGTGGCCGTCCAGCTAAGAGCTACGATCAGGGATATTAATTCACCAAGATGCTGCATTAATCTTTACGGTGGCTGTAGAACAGCTGCAGGATTTCGAATATCTCAAGACGGCCCATGAACATAAGGGCTACGCTGACTAACTTGGATGCTGCGTTCATACCGCTGAAGTTGTTGACGGAGCCTACTTTTCCAAAGCCCGGGCCGACGTTGCCCAGACAGGCTACGGCGCCAGAGAAACTGGTCTGCAGGTCATTTCCGAATCCGGTGAACAGAAGGCTTCCGACGGCTACTATCAAGATGTATACGGCTATGAAATTCAGGGCGTCCTCCACGCGGTCGTCGCTGATGCTCCTGCCGTCTATCCTTACGTCGTAGAAGCGGTTTGGATTCCTCTGCCTGAGGATTCTCCTCTGCACGGACTTGGCCATTATGACCATCCTGTCAATCTTTATACCTCCGGTGGTGGAGCCGCTGCAGGCGCATATAAGTGAGCATACCGTCAGCAGGACAACGCAGAACGCAGGCCAGGTGTTGGTGTCAGTGATGGCGAATCCAGTGGTGGTTGTCAGGGATACTACGTGGAATAATCCGCGGCGCACGCATCCGAGGAAGGAGGAATATATCTGGCCGTTCCAGAGACTAAGTGAAACCAGAATGGCAACGATGAACATAAAAATGAGATATACCTTCAATGACGAGGAGAATCCCCTTACGGAACCCTTTCCAGTGATGGCAGAAAGGAATACTCCGAAATGGATTCCGGCGCAAGTCATGGCAACTATGATTATGCTTTCGATGACTGGGGAGTGGAACGCCGCTATGCTGGCGTTCTTGGTGGAGAATCCGCAGGAAGAACAGGCCGACATTGCGTGGCAGATCGCGTCGAACCATCCCATTCCGGCAAAGTGCAGGGAAACCGCCGCAATGGAGGTGAGAACGCAGTAGGTGATGATCAGGAGCCTGATGATGGAACTACGCTTGGTAGTGTGGTAATTGTCCTTTGCAATGCTGGACAATTCCATGTCGGAAAGGGTGTTTCCTACACCGCGCATTGAGGGAAGTATGAGCAAGGCGAACATCACCACGCCGATACCGCCTATCCAGCTGGTGGACATCCTCCAGAACAGGAGTCCGTCAGGAAGAATTTCCAAGTCGTCTATTATGGAGGCTCCGGTTGTCGTGAAACCCGATACGCTTTCGAAGAATGAGTTGACTATTCCGAAATCATCCCCGTAAAGAAGGTAGGGAAGACCTCCTATTATGCAGGCCAGGAGCCAGGCTATGACAACTATGGCATAACCTTCACGCCTGTTGATGCTGGGTACGCCTTTAGTGAAAACTACAGGGAAGATTCCTATGATCAAACCTATGAAAGCCGAGAAGAAAAGGGGGACCGTGGACTGGTCAGGACCGCCTATGCAGGAGACACAGCCCGCTACCAGCATGAAGCCAACCAGGATGAGCAGGATGAGACCCACATAACGGACAACTACCAACGGCCGAATCATAGATTCAAATATATATTACACAAATATATATCAATAAATGCATTACTCCAAATAACCTACTCCAGGCGCAACTGAAGTCCGGCTTTGACCCAGAGGCCTGGCTGTGGGATGTTGGCGTGGTCGTAATATGTCTTGTCCAGCAGGTTTTCGGCTGTGAGATATATGCTCCAGGAAGGTTCATCCCAGGACAGTTTCGCGTCCACTACTGTGTACGGATCATACTCAACTATTTTTCCGGTATCCACACCGTTCTCATAGAGGCGGTAGCTTCCGGAACGGTCGTGCCAGCGGGCAGACAGGTCCAGGTTGAGTTTCTGGAACAGTTGCAAGTCAAACTGGAAAACGAATTTGTTACGGAGATATTCCAGGGAGTAATAGGACTCGAAACCTTCGTCTGCCTTCTTGTCCTGGTCGATGTGCGCGTAACTGAGGTTTACGCTGCGTACAGGGAAGTCAGCCTTGCCAAGGAGCAGGTGCGGCTCAAGTCTCAGAGTGACTTCTTCTCCTATGGAGTTGATAACGGAGTGGTTCACAGAAGTCCAGGGAGCGTCGGGGATCCTGGTGTCCTTTATCCAGTCTATCAGGTCTGTTCCGTGATGATAGTATACCGTGGCAATGGCCCTGATTCCGGTGTTGAGATATTTGAGACCTACCTCTGTGGCCTGCATCTTCTCTGCCTTGAGGTTCTTGTCTGCCTGATGACCTCCCACCGAGTAGTAAAGTTCGGTGAATGACGGCATTCGCAGCGAGCTGTTATAGGAGGCATAGACTTTCCAGAAGTCAGAAATCCTGAGGCTCGCGTCAGCACCGGGATAGAGGCGGAATCCCTCGTTGTTGCCAGTGTTCTTTGCGGCTGTGACACCCGCGGAGAAGGTGAACCGCTTCAGGATTACGTTGTGCTCCAGGTAGACGTTCATATCCGTGCGGTTGAGGCCCACCTTATATGAGGCGTCGTAGCCTTTTACCGGGATGGATTCCTTCAGGGGTTCTCCCAGGTTGGTGCTGATGATGTTCTCGTTCCTGACTTCGGCGCCGAAGGCGGTCCTTCCCAGGTCGCTCTGAACCCATCCTCCCAGGTTGACGCCGATGACGTCGGTGCGGTGGAAGTTGAAGGGATACTTCTCGCTGTGGCCGCGGAAGAGCTCGAAGCGGTCCTCTGTGTGATTCCAGAATACGGAGGGTTTGAGGTGAACGCGGCCGTAGGTCTCAGCCTGAATGGCGGTGTATGTCTTGAGCAGATGCTCGAACTGGTCGTCGAAGCGTGGGCTGTAGAAGGTGTTGGAGCCGAAGTCCTTCAGGGAGAGGCCTGTATGCCACTTGAGGTCGACGGCCTTGCCGGCGTATCGTCCCTGGTAGAAGGCCTTGGCGGCGGCGAAGTCAGTGTTGTGCGTGCCTTCGCGGCTGAGGGTGTATCCGTCAGTGCGGTTATAGCTGAGCGACAGCTGGTTGCTGACCTTTCCGGTGTTGATGTTGCCGCTTACGGCAGCGCCAAGCAGCGCGTGTGAGCCTCCTTCCACCCTGGCGGACACGCCGCTGTCGGCGTGTGTCTTGGTGACGATGTTCACGGCTCCCAGCAACGAGGAGGTGCCGTATGTCCTTGCGGCAGGGCCTTCGAGGATTTCTATCCTGTCAATCTCGCTGATGTCTACGGGGAAGTCTCCTGAATTGTGTCCAGTCTGGGGGTCGCTTATGCTGACTCCGTTCAGCAGGACGGCTATCTGGTCGAAGGTGCCTCCGCGGATGCTTATGTCAGTCTGCATTCCCATCACGCCTCGCTGGCGTACGTCCACGCCTACGGCGAATTTAAGAAGGTCGTTGACGCTGCTGGCAGGGATGGTTGCCAGAGCAACGCTGTCCAGCACCGTAACCATCCTGGCGCTCTGATTCAGTGAAATGGGGACTCTGCTGCCGGTAACCGATATTCCTTCCAGGGAATAAACCGGGTCTCCTTCAGGGGTGATATCCTGAGCCTTCCCGGACAGTGCCGCAAGGGCAGATATAGTTATTGAAAATATTATATTACGCAGTCTCATCATACGATAGTTTTAGGTTTGTCCCAGGTTTATTTTGGGGCGGACAAAGATATGAAGACATTTTAAATTTTTTACATAAATTTGCATTTATGATGATAGTCAAAAGAGGTGCTGTTTCCCACATATCCGATTGGGTTCCTACGGACAGGAAGGTGATGGTCGTGACTGACAGCGGAGTGCCGTTCCAGTACGCCCAGGCCGTGCTTTCGTGCTGTCCCAAGGGGTATTGCCACGTGTTTGAACAGGGGGAAGAGAATAAAACCCTGGATACCGTAAGACATATCCTTGAGGATCTGTTGGAGAAAGGCTTCACCCGCACTGACGCTGTCATCGCAGTCGGAGGAGGAGTAGTGGGCGACGTGGCAGGGTTCGCGGCGTCGTGCTATATGCGCGGCATCGACTTCTACAACGTGCCCACCACGCTGCTGTCGCAGGTGGATTCCTCTATAGGAGGGAAGACGGGAGTGGACTTCGGCGGCGTCAAGAACGTGGTGGGGGCATTCTATATGCCCAAGGCCGTGGTCATCGACCCCGACTGCCTCTCAACTCTTGACCCCAGACTCCTGCACGAAGGCCTTGCCGAAGCCATCAAGATGGCAGCCACCAGCGACGCGTCGCTCTTCTCCTACATCGAGGAGGAAGGCCCGCTGGAGCCCAGGCTTGACAGGATCATCACCGGCGCCCTTGCAATCAAGGAGGCGGTGGTGGAGGCCGATCCCAAGGAAAGCGGCCTTCGCAGGGTGCTGAATTTCGGCCACACCGTCGGCCACGCCATAGAGGCCGCAAGCGCCGCGCAGTCGCAGAATCCGCTTTTCCACGGAGAATCCGTGGCCGCAGGAATGCTCTATATGTGCTCCGATACAGTGCGCGCGAGGCTGGAGCCTCTGCTGAGGCGCTACAACCTCCCGGTTTCAGACCCCTTCGACACCGATACCCTTTTGTCATTCATCGGACACGACAAGAAGAAACAGGGAGACACCATTACTGCCGTATTTGTAGACCAGATAGGCAGTTTCGAATTCAGGAATATGGATATGGACCAGATGCGCCAGTGCATCCAGAATCATAAAAACGCCACGTTATGAGAAACAGCATCGGAACCAACGTAGTACTCACCCTGTTCGGTGAATCCCACGGCCCCGCAGTGGGAGCCGTCATAGACGGCCTTGCGGCGGGAATTCCCGTAGACCAGGATTTCATAGCCTCCCAGTTGTCCAAGAGAAGGCCGCATGGACCTGTGGACACGGCTCGCATGGAGAAGGACCAGTACCAGATACTCAGCGGCGTTTTCAACGGCCGTACCACCGGCGCGCCGCTTTGCATCATTATCCCCAACGAGGATGTCCGCAGCGCAGATTATGAGGCTGCCAGAAGCCTGGCGCGCCCCTCGCACGCAGACTACGTGGCTCAGGTGAAGTACGGCGGATTCCAGGATTATCGAGGAGGAGGCCACTTCAGCGGCCGTGTTACGTCAGCAATAGTAGCGGCCGGAGCCATCGCCATAAAGGCGCTGGAGGCAAAGGGTATATTCATCGGCACCCATATCCTTGAGTGCGGAGGAGTCCGCGATACGGATTTCAACGACCTGGGTTCCCCGGAGTCTGCGGCTCTTCTGGAGTCATATGTCAAGGCCGTCAATGAAAAGGATTTCCCTGTAGTCGAAGACCTTGAGGAAGCCATCACGGCTAGGATCCTGGAGGCAAAGTCCGATTCTGATTCTATTGGCGGAATGATTCAGACAGCCGTCACCGGCTTGGAGCCCGGTTTGGGCGAGCCCTGGTTCGACTCCCTTGAGGGTGTCCTCTCCAAGGCGCTCTTCTCAATAGGCGGAATCAAGGGCGTGGAATTCGGAAGCGGTTTCGGCTTTGCCAGGATGAGAGGCTCCGAGGCCAATGACAGTTTCTGTATGATAGACGGCAAAGTGCGCTCCCTGACAAACCATAACGGAGGAATCAACGGAGGCATAAGCAACGGAATGCCTGTGGTGTTCAACTGCGCCGTAAAGCCTACTCCGTCAATAGCGAAAGAGCAGCGCACGGTTGATTTCCTGAAAGGCCAGGACGCTCCGTTATGCTTGAAAGGCCGCCACGATCCGGCTATCGTCAGGAGAATCTGCATAGTAGTTTCCAGCCTTGTGGCCATAGTTCTCTGCGACGTGCTGGCAACCAGCCGCGGGACCGATTATCTGAAGTAAGATGGAGTACGGGCTGATAGGAGAGCATCTGGGACACAGTTTCTCGAAGATCATACACGGTATGCTCTCGGCAGACCCGTATGACCTGACTGAGATTGGAAGAGAGTCTCTCGAGCCCTTTTTCAAGGCTGCCGATTTCAAAGGAATCAACGTCACCATACCATACAAGCAGGCAGTGATGCCATATCTGGACTTTATCTCAGCGCCTGCTATGGCCATCGGGGCCGTAAACACCATTGTCAACAGGGACGGAAAACTCTGCGGGTACAATACAGATTACGGCGGATTGATGGAGATGGCCAGCAAGTCGGGGATCGAGTTCAAGGGACGCCGCGTCCTGGTGCTGGGCGCCGGCGGTGCGGCAAAGACTGCTTCCGCAGTAGCCGCCGACCTTGGCGCCGCCTCCGTGACAATGTCGTCCCGTCATCCCGCTTCGGGGCAGCTTTCGCTGGAAACCATCGCGGATCGGGAGCATCCCGAAATCCAGATAATAATCAACGCCACTCCCGTGGGAATGTATCCGCATAACCAGGGCCGCGTGGCTCCGCTGGATATCTTCACCAATCTTGAGGGCGTCCTGGACTGCGTCTACAATCCATTGCGCACCAACCTGGTGCTGGATGCACTGGAGCGTGGAATCCCTGCAGCCGGAGGCCTTCCGATGCTGGTATACCAGGCTTGTCTGGCCAGGGAACTTTTTACCGGAGAGACAATTGAAAGGGAAGCGTGGGAATCCGTGCTGGAAAGCATATCGTCCTCAAAGGAAAACATAGTCCTCTGCGGAATGCCGTCCAGTGGAAAAACCACAATTGGACGGCTCCTGGCAAGGAAAACCGGCAGGGAAGTGGTGGATACGGACCAGATAGTCAGGAACAATGCCAGAATGGAAATCCCCGAGATTTTCCGTACACAGGGAGAGCCCGCATTCAGGCAGATGGAGACTGAGGCGATAGCCTCTGTCTCCCCTTACCAGGGGTTGATAATCTCCGTTGGAGGTGGAGCCGTCCTCAATCCGCTGAACGTGCATCTTCTTAAGATGAACGGCAGGATAGTCTTCATAGACAGGCCGCTGGAATTGCTGACACCTACCTCGGACAGGCCGCTTTCGTCAGACATAGAAAAACTCAGGGCTATGTACCAGACCCGACGTCCGATATACATTGGCGCGGCGGACATCACGGTGGTTAACGACGGCACTCCGCGCAAGTGCGCAAACAGTATTTTGAACAGTAGTGTATTTAAAGGATAGAGTATGAACATGACTTACAAGAGGGCACTTCTGGAGCCCAAGAGCATTAAGGACATGTATCCTGTCTCCGCTTCCGGAAAACAGGCCAAGGAACAGAACGACAAGCAGATAAGCGACGTCATGTGCGGCCGTTCAGACAAATTGATCCTGGTGATAGGCCCTTGCTCGGCAGACCACGAAGACCCCGTAATAGACTATATAAGCCGCCTGCGGCCGGTACAGGACAAGGTACAGGACAAACTGGTCATAATCCCGCGCATCTATACAAACAAGCCCCGCACAACCGGGGCAGGATACAAGGGAATGCTGCACCAGCCGGATCCTGACGCCCGTCCGGACATCCTCAAGGGACTCATCGCCATCCGCAAGCTCCATATGAGGGCGCTCAACGAGACCGGCTTCTCCTGCGCCGACGAGATGCTCTATCCGGAGAATCACAACTACCTGTCAGACCTGCTGTCCTACGTGGCTGTAGGTGCGCGCAGCGTGGAGAACCAGCAGCACCGCCTCACGGCCAGCGGCCTTGACATCCCTGCCGGAATGAAGAACCCTACCTCCGGAGACCTGTCAGTAATGATGAACTCCATACGCGCCGCTCAGGCGGGACATACTTTCATCTACCGCAACTGGGAAGTAGAGAGCAAGGGGAATCCTATGGCCCACGCCATCCTCAGGGGATTCGTGGACAGCTACGGCAAGAGCCATCCCAACTATCATTACGAAGACCTGCTGCGCCTGTACGAGATGTTCCAGGCAGCGCAGGACATAAAGAATCCCTCAGTCATAGTGGACTGCAACCACTCCAATTCCGGAAAGCAGTTCAACGAGCAGATACGAATAGCCAAGGAAGTCCTTCACAGCATGAGACACAACGACAATCTTCGCCCTATGATAAAGGGACTGATGATTGAGTCCTACATAGAAGACGGAGCCTGCGCCCGCGGCGAATTCACCTATGGCAAATCCATCACAGACCCGTGCCTGGGCTGGGATAAAACTGAAAGGCTTATTTTCGAACTGGCAGACCTGCTATAGGATCACCCTCTTGTAGTTACCCGCTATTACGAGTCTCTCGCAGATGGCTTTCATCTGCGTGACAAGGTCTTTCCCCTCGGGAGACTCGAGGTCCCCGTCAAGTTCTGCGAAGAAAGAATGCCCCCACATCGCACCCTTTACGGGGCGGCTGCGCAAGTTGCTCATATTGAAGCCTTGCGATCCAATGAGGTTGAGTACGTTTGCGAGCGCTCCGCATTCGTTGCGTACGGTGAAAATCAGGAAGAAGTGGTTGCGCTCGTTCTCCGGCAGCTTGTTCTGCACCCTTGAGAATATTGCGAAGCGCGTGGCGTTGACGGGGGAGGAGTTGATGCCCTTCTCCAGTATGTCAAGGCCGTAGAGTCCGGCGTTTTCCTTGGAGGCGATGGCTGCTACTGAAGGGTCTCCCAGGTCTGCTACTGCCTTTGCTGCGGCGGCCGTGTTCCAGGTTGGCTCAGTGGCAAGCTTGTGAATGCGTATGAAGTCTCCGCACTGGGCCAGGGCCTGAGGGTGGCTGATGATTTTCCTGATGTCGGAAGTGTGCGCTCCCTTGACTCCCAGAAGGTAGTGCTCGATGCTGTATTCAGCCATTATGTTTATGAAGAGTTCCCCCGTGTATGCGAGGTCCAGTACGTTGCCTACGTCTCCGGCGTAACTGTTCTCCATCGGCAAGGCAACGCTCTCTACTTCGCCTTCTACACAGGCGTTGTAGGCCGACTCGAAATCAGGGTAGGCGATGAGCTGGGCAGAGGGGTAAAGCCTGCGCGCCGTGATGTAAGCATAAGCTCCGGGAAGACCGCTATAGCCTACGCGCATTCCTCCCTGAAGCCTGTTCTGATAGTCTCGGGAGAGCTCCATCATCTTGACGGTGAGCAGTTTGTAGTATTCCTTTATGTTGGTGTCCTGAACGTTGTCCATCGCCCTTTGTAGGACGATTTTTTCCCTTTCAGGGTCGGTTACAGGCAAGCCCAGTTCTTTCTTTATGTCTATGACGCTGGCGGCGAGCTTCATCCTCTGCTCGAACAAGGCGGCCATCTGGGCGTCGATTTCAGAGATTCCGGCTCTGATTTCTGTCAAGTCTTTTTGTTTCATAATCGGCGGTAAAGATACGCTATTTCAGTAAAAATGACTACTTTGTGCTGAATTAAATGAAACGACTATGAAAAAAGCATCTTTTATAGCATTTGCGTTTCTTCTGACGATTTTCACTCCGGCGCTTCAGTCCTGCCAGAAAGTGGAACCCGTCCAGACCATAGACGCCATTGTCACAGTAAGGCCTGACTCGGCCCGCAACTCAGTCATCTTCCAATTGGATGAAGTTACGACCGCATATCCGGTAAACATAACAGGCTCCGATATGGGAGCGGAAGAAAAAAGAGCTCTCATAAACTTCCGCAAGCCGGATGACGACGAGTCCATCTGGTACTCCAGCGTAGGCCCTCAGATATTCGTAAACTGGATGAGATTCATCCTCACGAAACCCCTTGCCGAGAATTATGGCGAAGAAGAGAATGTGGAAGAATATGGAGAGGACCCTGTAGAAATACTGGATGACTGGAGGACGTTGGTAGAAGACGGATATCTTAACCTCCGTTTCTATACTGTATGGGGAGGAAATGCCACGCACAGGATAAACCTCGTATATACGCCGGAAGCTGACAATGCCTACTGCGTCACTTTATATCACGACAAGATGGGTGACACATCCTATTATGAGTCGGATGCGATGGTAGCCTTCAACCTGGGCTCGCTTCCTGACACCCACGGAAAGACAGTAGACCTGAAAGTAAAATGGACTTCTTTCAGCGGCCCCAAGAGCACTACCTTCAAGTACTGCACAAAGAAAGCTTCTGAATAGAATATGAAGGTATCCGTAATAGTACCCGTCTATAACGTCGAACCTTTCATCCGTCAGTGCGCCGAGTCGCTGTTCTCACAGACTTGGCAGGATATCCAGTACATATTCGTGGATGACGGAAGCCCCGACAGGTCTGTCTCGATACTGGAGGAGGTCCTGGAGTCCTTTCCCGAACGGAAAAGCCAGGTGACCATCCTTCACCAGGACAACGCCGGCCTGCCTCAGGCCAGGATGACCGGCCTCAGAAAGGCCGTGGGCGACTACATAATCCACGTGGACTCTGACGACTGGGTGGAACAAGACTACATAGAGGTCCTGGCTTCAGAAGCCTTGAATACAGGCGCCGATATGGTTTATTGCGATTTCTACAAGGAATACGGGAACAAGCCCGCCAAACTCTGCCGTGAGGGGGAACTGTCTCCTCCCGACGGAAAGACAGCTCTTTCCGCCATGCATAACAGCATAATCAAAGCCTATATGTGGAACAAGCTGGAGCGCAGGTCCATGTACGACCTTGACAAACTGTTCGTTCCCGTGAGGGGCTATCACGAAGACATAGTCTTCCAGAGCCAGACTCTCTTCAATGCGCGTACTTGCGTCCACGTTCGAAAGCCTCTGTATCACTACAGGCGCAGACGCAGTGGCGCCCTGACAGGAGGAAAGGTTATCAGGAACAGGCGGGCATCGGCACTGAACATGCTGGAGATGTACAAGGCTCTTCCGAAAGACAGTGGTCCGCTGACGGTCTGTGCCTCTGACGTACTGATGCGCGCCGGGTGGTATTGCTGCGCCACTCTGGACTTCAAGATGCTGGCTTCCTGCCCTGAGGCAGTGAAGTTCCTTGCCGAGAAAAAGGACATTCCACACAACAGGGTGACACTTGGTAAACAAAGATATACCAAACTATGTTGCATACTGATGCGTCTGTTTTGATACAATAAAAACTGTATATTTGTATATATGGAAAATGAAAGAAGTGTAGATACCCTTGCACGCTATATCATCAAGATAGGAGGCCTGGCCATCATCGCCGCACTCTGCTGGTTCCTGCGTGACATCCTCATATACATTGTAGTAGCATTTGTGGTGTCCCTCATAGGCCAGCCGATAAAGAGGCTGCTCAAGAAGATTAAAATCGGAGGAAAGTCGGCGCCGGACGCCCTGTTGACCCTGCTGACCCTTGCGATAATCTTCTCCGCCCTCCTTCTTGTGGTCAAGCAGATCATTCCTATCACAGCTGGAATAGTGAGGGACGCATCCCTTATGAATGCAAGCGGAGCAATCTCTCAGCGCACTATACTTGAAAAGGTAAACGAATGGATAATCAGCATTTTCCCCTGGGTCGGGGCAGATTTCGACGCCACAGAGATGCTGATGGACAAATTGTCGTCCGTATTCAGCATGTCGTCCATTGGAGGGATACTCGGATCCTTCGCTTCGGTGCTGGTGAACCTGTTCATAGGGGCTTTCGCCACGCTGTTCATTTCCTTCTTCTTTATCAAGGATGAAACCCTTTTCCGCCGCATCGTAAGGGCTCTTGTCCCAGATGCCATAGAAGAGAGGGTCGACAAGACCATTCACGACATAGAGAGACTCCTTTCCCGGTATTTCGTGGGAATAATCATAGAGGTGTTCGGAGTTATGCTCCTGGATTTCCTGGGATTATGGCTCATTGTCAGGATAGGTATCAACTCCGCGATTGGTATTGCCTTCATCGCCGGTATCCTCAATGTAATCCCGTATGTGGGTCCTTTCATCGGGGAAGTGCTTGGAGTAGTTCTATGCGTCATTCTGAAATACGGTGCAGGCGTAGGCCTGAACGTTCCCATCTGGGCTTTCGCCATCATAGTCTTTGCTGTAATGCTTGCCACCCAGATGGTCGACAGCATGATATATCAGCCAGTGATCTATTCTACGAGCATCAAGGCGCATCCATTGGAAATATTCATAGTCCTTCTGTTTGCCGGAGGCATAGGAGGAGCACTGGGCCTGCTTGTCGCAATTCCTTCCTATACCGTTGTGAGGGTTGTAGCCAGCCGGTTCTTCTCGGAATTCAAACCGGTTAAGAGGCTGATTCCCGAAACAGAGAAAGAATGACATCAAGCATATGAAGAAACTGCTCAGAAAATGGGCTGAAACCAGCCTTATCCTGCGTATCTTCTGCGGCCTTGTCCTGGGAGCCATCCTTGGACTCATAGTGCCTCAGTGGACAGGAATAGGCATTCTGGGCCAAGTCTTCGTGGGCGCGCTCAAGGCTGTCGCCCCAGTACTGGTGGCCATCCTGGTTATGTCTTCCATCGCCCGGGCCAAAGGCGGCCTCGGGCCCAGGTTCAGGACGGTAATCCTCCTTTATCTGATGACCACGTTCATCGCGGCTCTCATTGCGGTGAGCGGCAGTTTCCTTTTCCCGGTGACCATTGAGTTGAAAGGGGGAGAGACCGCCAGCCTGCCGGGCAGCCTGTCGGAAATCTTCTCCACGCTGCTCAACAATATGGTGGCCAATCCGGTATTGTCCCTGACCTCCGCCAATTATATGGGAATCCTGTTCTGGGCCATCATCATCGGCGTCGCGGCAAGGCTTACTAAAAGCCAGACCGTGATCACCTTCCTGGGCGAGTTCTCAGATGTCATTTCACTTGCGGTAAAGTGGGTTATCCAGTTCGCCCCGTTCGGTATCCTCGGACTGGTCTTCTCTTCTGTCTCAGAGGGAGGTCTGGGCATTTTCACAGATTACGGCAGACTGCTGTTGCTGCTGATTGGTTGCATGCTTGTAACTTCATTGATAGTCAATCCATTCCTGGGATTCCTCTTCCTCAGGCGCAACCCTTATCCACTTATGTGGCAATGCCTCAAGGAAAGCGGACTCAGCGCATTCTTCACACGTTCTTCAGCAGCCAATATTCCTATGAACCTGGCCTTGTGCAAGAAACTGGGCCTTGACGAGGAATTCTACAGCGTCAGCATCCCTCTTGGATCCACCATCAATATGGACGGCGCTGCCATAACCATAACCGTGCTCACGCTTGCGGTGGCCAATACCCTGGGAATGGAAGTAAGCTTCGGCAGCGCGCTTCTTCTGAGCGTGCTGGCCACCCTCGGAGCTTGCGGCGCCTCAGGAGTGGCAGGGGGCTCGCTTCTGCTCGTCCCCATGGCCTGCTCTCTCTACGGCATTCCGCAGGATATAGCAATGCAGGCTGTCGCGGTGGGCTTTGTCATAAGCGTGGTCCAGGATTCCCTGGAGACTGCGCTCAACTCCAGCGGAGACGCTTTCTTCACGGCCGTGGCGGAGCTCCACGACCGCAGGTCCGGACGAAGACAATAATCCCGTTCATTATCCCCATAAATGGGGATTAATAAAAATAACAGGGGAAATTATATTTGCAGCCAATTGCTACGAATATGGAACCCGTTATTACTTGCGAACATCTGACGCATTATTACGGCAGCCGGAAAATCTACGAAGATCTGAACTTCGAGATAGCCCCCGGCCACATAGTTGGCCTTTTGGGCAAGAATGGCACCGGAAAGACTACCACAATCAATATCCTGATGGGATATCTTACCCCTACATCCGGCTCCTGCAGGATTTTCGGAGAAGAATCTCATCGGATTTCTCCGGCGACGAGAGAAAGGATAGCCCTTCTCCTGGAAGGTCACGTACAGTATTCCTATATGACCATCAGCCAGATAGAGAAGTTCTATTCCTCTTTCTACCCTAAATGGGATAAAGATGCCTACTACGGCCTTATGGAAAAGCTGAAGGTGGCTCCGGGACAGAAGATCTCCCGGATGTCCAACGGTCAGCGCTCCCAGGTTTCTTTGGGCCTTATCCTGGCCCAGAATGCAGACCTTCTGGTGCTGGACGATTTCTCATTGGGCCTTGACCCCGGATACAGGCGCCTTTTCTGCGAGTATCTCAGGGATTACGTAAAAGCCAGGGGAAAGACTGTCTTCCTCACTTCCCACATCATCCAGGATCTGGAAAAGCTGGTGGATGAGGTGATCATAATGGATTACGGCAGCATACTGGTTCAGGAAAGCGCGCAGTCGCTTATGGAACGGTTCCCGGGTCTTACTCTAGAAGACATTTTCATTGAACTGACCGGAAAGTATTGATTATGGGAAAGATGATTCTATATAAAGAGTGGCTCAAGACCAAAGGCTTCATTTTCGGAGCCTTGGGAGCTCTTGTACTGTTGGTTTTCTACTGCCTTCTGAGCATTGTAAAGACCGCTCAACTCAATGGTACCGAGACTCTCTGGGTACTCATCCTCCAGCGCGATTACGTCCTGGTAGAGACATTGAAATACTTCCCGGTGGCACTGGGAGCGCTTCTGGCCGTGGTTCAGTACCTGCCTGAAATCTCCCGCAAGCGTCTCAAACTGACGCTCCACCTGCCATATCCGCAAAAGAAGACCGTATTTGCCATGTACGGCTACGGCCTTATAGTGCTGCTGGCCTTCTTTGCTTTCATAAGCATAGTTATCTTGATAGTGTTCCGTCATTTCGTAGCAGGTGAGCTGGTAACCAGGATATTCGCCACGGTAGCCGTATGGTTCCTTGCCGGAATCGCGGCTTACCTGTGGGGGGCGGCAATCTGCCTGGAGCCTACCTGGAAGATGCGCGCAGTGCTCATCGGGCTTTTGGCGGCACTTCTGCTTCTCTTGTTCATTTCAAGCACTCCGGAAGCTTACAACCGGATCCTGGTGGGACTGTTCATATATGTACTTTGCGGGCAGCTGCTCGTCTTCAACAGTATTTTGAGATTCAAGGAGGGCCTTCAAGACTAGATCGTTATGAAAACTGCAGCTAAGATATTCCTTTATATAAGCCTCGCGCTTCTGGCTGTCTGGGTCCTTCCGTGGGCCTGGAGAATTGTCACGCTTAAGAGTTATTCCACTCCGTTCACTCTGTACAGTTGCGTCATACACGATTTCACCCGTCTGGAACGGTCTGACAGCAAGGACCTGACATTCATCGACCGCAAAGGCAACGTATACTCAGATGAAGTCCAGCCGCTTTTCTACGGCAGGGTGCTGAATACTAAAGGTGCATTGCCCGATACTCTGGAGGGCCGTCCCGTGACACTTGCCCTGATAGATTCCATGAATGTGGTCTTTGACGCAAGTCCCAAGGATTTCAACCGGAAGGTCATACCTGTCTGCCTCCTTATGGAATCTGTTCCTTTCAGGATGGAACTGCAGGATCCGGAGGACGCATTCGTGATCCGCAAAGAAGGAATCGTATTGTACGACATTAAGGACAACACCGTCCAAGAAGAAAAGACCAAGGCTTTTTCGGACGCCCTTGCATCCCAGGGATTCGTTTTCCCGGTTGCCCAGTATTCAGGGAATCCCTCGCATCACAAATCCTATGACGAAGGATACCTTCTCATAGATTCGGCAGGTAACCTGTTCCAGCTTAAACAGGTGAATGGAGAGCCTTACGCCCGCCGTTTCACCCAGGCTGACGGAATAGGAGCCAGATACGTAAACATTACCGAACTGTCCAGCATGGCCCTGATGGGATGGTTTACCGACGGAGCCGACAATATGTATTTCCTCAGGCCTGACGGACAGGTATTCCGCTCGGATGTCAAATACAATCCTGCTAAGGAGAGCCTTCTCGGGGTGGGGGACATCTTCTACTACACCATCAAAGTCTCCGATGATGACGGCGAGAAATTCTATGCCCTGCGCGCAGATGATTTCTCCCTGGTCGATTCAATGGACAGACCTTATGAGTTTGAAAAAGAATTCAATCTGTGCAAGTATATCTTCCCGTGCAGATTGTACTTCACCTCCTCAAAAGAGACCTGGGTAAGGCCTCATTTCGTGGATTTTTCCTGGATAGGACTGATAGTCGACCTTGCTGCAATAGCAGCTATAGTCTTTATAAGGCAACGTCGTAAGAATAAGGCAAGAAAGTGATTCCCCGCCGTTTACATATCGTCCTGGCCATAGCCCTGATCGCCGCATTGGATGCGGCCGGGCAGGGTATGCTCAGCGGATTGGTACTGGAGGCGGATACCAACACGCCTTTGCCCGGGGCGGCGGTCTCTTCAGGCTCTGCCTGGACTCTTACCGACGCTGACGGCAAGTTCTCTCTCAAGGCTGCCGCGGACAGCATAAGTATCACCTGTCTTGGCTACAAGACCCTCGTGGCCGAGGCAAAGCCCGGTCAGACATATCGCTTGCAGCCTGACATCCAGTCGCTTCGCGAAGTTGTCGTTACTGCAAGCGAGAACAGGGGACTTACCTCGGCTTCTCGCATAGGCCTGGACGCAATCAATCACATCCAGCCTTCAAGCATAGCTGACGTGCTGGAACTTCTCCCTGGAGGAGTGTCCCACGATCCTTCCTTCAGTGTGCCGCAGACAGTCAACTTGAGAGCTGCCGGAAGTATGTCGGACAATTATGCCACCTCTGCGCTGGGAACAGGCTTCGTGATAGACGGAAGGCCGGTGAGCAACAATGCCAACCTGCAGTACACGCCTGGATACAGCAGCCTTGGAAGCGATTTCGTGAATATGGGAACCGATATGCGCACCATCTCTACGGAGGACGTGGAGACGGTGAACGTGGTCCGTGGAATTGCTTCCGTCGAGCACGGTGACATGACAAGCGGCCTCATCCTGCTCAAGCGCATCACCGGTGGAAATGACATAAGACTCCGTTTCAAGTCCGATATGAGCTCCAAGCTCTTCTACGCAGCCAAAGGCTGGGAATGGGGCGGAGAAGACCGCAGGACTCTCAATGTCGGCGCCAACTTCATGGACTCCCGCTCAGACCCCCGCAACTCCAGGCAGAATTACAAGCGGCTTACATCCAGTATCCGAACCAGCCGTACCTGGTCCAAAGGCCTGGATTTCACCCATGTCGTAGACGCCAGCCTGGACTACACCGGCTCTTTCGACACCCGAAAGTCAGACCAGGACCTTGACCAGGCTGACGGAATGCCTATAGAGACATATAAGTCTACATACAACCGAATCTCCCTGGGCGCAGGATACAACCTTACGGCAAAGGACCGCGACGCTTTCTTCCGAAGTTTCACCCTTCAGACCTCGCTCAGCTACGAACGTGACCTTATAGACAGATGGCGCTATTACATAGGATCCAGCGAAACACCTTCCTCCATCTCCCGCGAGGCGGGCGAGTATGACGCCATTATGATTCCATCCCGATACGAGGCGTCCCTGCAAGTGGACGGACGGCCTTTCTATACCTTCGTCAGCGCAATAGGGCGCTTCCACGCTGGCGCGCACGACCTTATGGCCGGCGCAGAGTGGAACTTCGACAAGAACTACGGACTGGGTTCCGTATTCGACGTGGAGCACCCCTTCACTCCTTCGATGTCAGCGCGCCCCCGAGCATACAAGGACATCCCCGGAGGACACAACCTGTCTTTCTTTGCAGAAGACAACGCGCGCTATGAGTTGGGCTCCTTCGGCCTGGAATGGACGCTGGGTCTCAGGGCTTCGATGATGCCCGGCCTGGGAAAAGAGTATGAGCTTGACGGCAAGCCATTCCTGGATCCGCGTGCCAACGTCCGCCTGGAATTCCCCGATCTGGTAATAGACGGATACAAGATGCAATGGGGCATATACGGAGGAGCCGGCCTGCATACCAAGTTCCCTACGACAGACATGCTCTTCCCGGACAAGATATACGGCGACAAGCAGCAGCTGAATTACTGGCCTGCAGAGAAAGAGCTCAGGCGCATCAATTTCCTGGTGTACACCATTTCACCGGTCAATTATGCCCTGATGCCTGCAAGGAATCTAAAATGGGAAGTCGGTGCGGACGCCGTATGGAACGGATGGACCTTCTCAATGGACTTCTTTGTGGAAGATATGACTTCAGGCTTCCGAAACGGCTCAGAATACATACAACTTATTTCCAAGGACTATGACGAGAGCGTCATAGACAAGTCTTCCCTCGTTGGGCCTCCATCCCTGGACGGCCTTCCGTTCGTGCCGGACACTACTCTGGTTGCCTACGGGTTCACCACCAACGGCAGCCGCACGCTGAAGAAAGGTGTAGAATATACCCTTTCCACACAAAGGATACCCGCAATAAATACCCGTCTTACCATCAACGGAGCGTGGTTCCGCACAGAGTTGATGAACAGCAGTCCGGAATACGAGCGCCCTTCGGTAATGCTTAACGGGAAGACATACCCGTATATTGCCATATACGACAAGAACGACGGCCGGATGTACGACTCTTTCAACACCAATTTCCTGTTCGACACTCAGGTTCCCTCGTTGGGCCTGGTATTCACTACCTCTTTCCAATGTATGTGGTTTACCGGACAGCAGTCTTATGCGGATGACTCCGTTCCCGTGGCATACCTGGACAAGAATCTGGTGCGCCACGAATACACGGCGGAATCCGACGCTGACGGAGTGTTGCATATGATGGTCCGTGATTTTACTTCCACCTTGCTGGAATACAGAAGGATACCGTTCTCTATGGACGTTAATCTCAAGCTTTCCAAGCAGTTGTACTCCGACAAGATGACCTGCTCCCTGTTCGTGAACAGGCTCTTTACGCTTGCTCCCGACTACGAAGTGAACGGCGTTCTCAAGCGCCGCTCCAGCGTACCTTATTTTGGAATGGAAATCAATTTCAGGCTATGAGAAAGACAGTGGTTTTGATCATGGCTCTAGCCTTGCTTTGCTCCTGCACCAAGAACCTGGAAGAGAATATCTTCTGCACGGTTACGATGCATGCGTACCTGCCGGACGGACGCCAGATAGTATCGATGACAATAGATCCGAACCTGCCCGGGAACATGTTCCGCAACCTCAATACAGGAATTGACTACAAGTTCCCTGTATTCGTAAATAATTCCTGTAGCCTACAGGTGCAGAAAGGAGTCTATATGATCGCCTTCGACGCTCAGGCCTTGTTCCAGGACGGCTCTGTGTCTACAGTACGCTTCACGGCCTGGAAAAATCCCATATCCGCCGTATCGCTGCTGAATGACAATGATACTTTGGAAATAGAACTCAAACTGCTGAAATGATAGCCGCGCTGCTCATAACACTTCTGGCCTCGGCGCCTGCACAGGACACTCTTTCCATTGCGGACAGGAGTGCGGAGCGCCTTTCTCCTGTCACGGCTTATGCGGCAGGCAGTTCTGCCAGCGTCTCCGACTGGCTCTTCTCTCCGTATGATTCTTACACGACTCTTTCCTCTTCCTGGGAATATAGGGGAGAGGAATGGCCTTTGCTCCGCGAAGAAGGCCAATCTGGCAGCGAGGGCGTGATTGACATAGGTACGATGGTCAGGTTGGACGAGAATTCCGCCGTGCGCGGCAAGGTCCAGTACAGGAACGGCCTGAAGATAGGCGTGATGTGGAACAGTTCATCGGACTATGACATTCTAAGGCCATATGCTGTCGCCGATTCAGTAGGGGGCGACGTCAAGCGCGAGCAATACTCCTTCTCAGGAGGATATGCGGCACGCAGCGGCCGTATACATTATGGCTTTGAAGGCGCATACAGGGCTCTTCACGAATACAGGATGGTAGACCCAAGGCCAAGGAACATAGTGTCCGACCTGAGCATAAAGGCTGGGGCCGGTTTCAGGATGACAGCCAGATACCTTCTTGACTTCAGCGTCGCATACAGGCGTTATAGCCAAAGCCAGAACATAAGCTTCTACAGCCAGAAAGGCTCCAACAGCTCTGTCTTCCACCTGACAGGACTGGGAAGCCATTTCGGCCGTTTTGAGGGTGGCACGTCTGCCTATACCACAACCCGATACGCCGGTAACGGCTTGGATGTGAGTCTCAATATGCTTCCAGACGGCGTAAGCGGCTGGAGGGCAAGTCTAAATTACAGCATTTTCAGTCTTGTCCATCATCTTCCAAACCAGAACGAAGTGCCTTATTCAGAGTTATATACCCGGACAGCAGAGGGAAAGGTCTCCTATGTAAGCCAGGGCAGGAATATGGGCTATGCAATGGACCTCCATTTAAACTATGAGTCAAGAAGTGGCGTAGAGATTGTGATTGACAATGGCTCCGCCGGGCGTTTCCTGGAGTTGATGAGATTCGCGATGTATTCGTCCGATCTCCTGAAAGGCGGCGTACGCGCTGTCGGAGAATGGAGAAACGGTTTTTCGCTGGAAGCCGATGCGGATTACATTTACTTGAATTCCGACTATGTTTATCCAAGCCGAAACCTCAATTCCAAAGGAGCTGACATTAACCTCCGGGCATCGTACATAAGCAGATGGAATGACAATCTCCTGAAGGTTGTCCTGAAAGGCGGCAGGTACCAGTCATTGGGCGCAAGCCTTTCCATCCCTGCGGAATATACTATGGACAAACTCTTAGCTTTCTACTCAGACCGAAGGTCCCGCTTTGCAAGCAGTTCTCTTAGCGCAGGCGCCTCCGTGCGCTGGGAGAAGGAAATAAGGACCTTCTCGCTCTTCCTGCTGGCCGATGCGGACTATGTCCGCCTGGATGGGGGAGCGGACTCGGTTTACAGTACAGTGACAATAGGTTTTAATTTTTGATATATTATGAAAATCAAGTTAATTGCAATCGCAGCAATCGCTGCAATCCTGGCAGGGTGCAACCCGACGGAAGCCCCTAACCTTTCCGCCGATCCAACCTCATTGAGTTTTACCTCGGCAGGAGGAACCAGCATGTTCCACATTACTTCCAATACATCCTGGTCAATTTCTACTGACGGCGCAGGATGGATCCAGCTCAGCACTACCTCCGGAGAAGGCGGTGATATGATAAACGTTACAGCCCAGCCTTTTACCGAAGCACTGGCTCGCAGCGCTACAATTACAATTACTACCCCTACGGGACAGATGGCCACTGTAGCCGTAGTCCAGACTCCACCGGCTCCACCGGCAAAACCGGAAGAACAAAACCTTTCGATAATAGCTGCAGGAGGAGAGCAGACTGTCAAGGTTCCTTCCGGATATACCATTATGGCTACTTCCGACCAGACCTGGCTGAAGATAGTTTCCGTCAGCGATGGAGAGGTCAAGGTTTCAGCTGAGGCTAACGGCACGGACGAGTATCGTGACGCTAAAGTCAAGGTGGTCCTTACCGATGGAACAACGCTTTCAGAGATTTCAGTAAAACAAAGTTGGCGCAACGTGGAGCCGGGTGAACTTCTCATAGAAGAAGTATACTTCACAGGCAGCCCTATCGAGGGATCTACCAGGTCTTCCGAAGACCAGTACATCAAGCTCACCAACAACTCCGACCATGTCGTATATGCAGACAGAGTTATGTTCGTGATGAACTATATGTCCGGAACAAAGACTTCGGCGGGTGCATATTACGAGTATCCCGAGTTGGAAGACGGCCTGGCAGTGACCGATATGTATGTCATACCCGGCAAGGGAACTGACTATCCGGTAGAACCGGGCAAGTCCATCGTACTTGCAATCAATGCGGAGAATTACAATGCCGAGAACGACAAGGCGTTTGACCTGACCAAGGCTGATTTCGAGTTCTTTGACGGAACCGACCACTCTTTCCCTGACACCGACAACCCTGATGTCACCAACCTGGACATCTGGTTCAAGAGTTCGATGACCATAACCCAGCTGCACGGACGTGGACTGGAGAGCTATGCAATAGTTACACCTCCTGCTTCAGAAACAGCAGACGCTTTGCTTGCAAACCGTCACTGGAGCGGAACCAGGATCATGTATTTCAATGAGTTCGTCTTCAAACAGGACATTTCAAAACACGACGTATGGGTAATTCCAGGGGAATGGGTGCTCGATGCAGTCAACTGCTCCCTCGCCGATCTGTTCTACTTCAATCCCTGGGCTGACGCATTTGATTCAGGATGGACATTCTGCGGTGAATTCGACGGAGACACTTCCCGTTACGGCAAGTCCGTACGCCGCCGTTCCGAAGGAGGCAAGCTGGTTGATACCAACAATTCCACCAACGATTTCACACCGAACGCAACACCTTCTTTAGTGGAGTAGATTTATAGATTTAGTTAAAATGAAACAGCCGGTTGAAAGATTCTTTCAGCCGGCTGTCGTCTATTGTGTGTAGCTGCTAGAAAGCGGCTATGAGTTCGTCGTTGGAGTAGGCGTCTGCGCCGTAGCACATCTTCAGGTATGCGAGGCCGCCAAGATAGTCCTCCTCGGTGAAGGAGTCTGTGGCTTCCTTTGCAACCACGACGTCGTATCCAAGGCAGAAGGCGTCGGCAGAAGTGTGGCGGCAGCACATATGTGTGTGCAGGCCTGTTATGATAACTGTCTTGACACCGAGTTCCTTCAGGAGGATGTCAAGGTCTGTCTGGAAAAAGCCGCTGTAACGGCGCTTGGGAACTACGTAATCCTTGTCGCTGAGCTTTAGCTCAGGGATTACCTCTGCACCGGGAGTGCCTTTGATGGCGTGGTCTCCCCATATGATGAGTTCACGGTCGATTCCAGGAAGATGGCAGTCGTTGCAGAAAATAACGGGAACGCCCTTCTCGCGGGCTGCGTCAAGAAGACGTGCGGTGGCAGGGACTATAGCCTTGCCGCGGTCGCAGGCAAGAGAGCCTGTTACAAAGTCATTGAGCATGTCAACGACCAGGATTGCGGGTTTGTTCAGTTTATCCATTTTATCATGTTATGGTTTAATTTGCTTTTGGAGGAGCAAATATATAAAATATTCGGAACTTCAAATGAAGCTCCGAATACAAAGACTGTGCAAGACATCATTATCGTTTGATAAATTCTACACGGCGGTTCTGTGCTCGACCGGCCTCGGTGCTGTTGTCTGCCACAGGCTCGTGGCTTCCCTTGCCCACTGGACGCAGGTTGAACGGATCCACGCCTTCCTTCTCGAGGGCCGCTACAACGGCCTCTGCGCGCTGCTGGCTGAGCGGATCGTTCACTGCATCGGAGCCCTGATTGTCAGTATGTCCCTGCACTTCGAAGCGCGCTGAGGGGTTCTTCTTCATATACTCCGCAACCTTCTGGATCTCCTCCAGGGACTGGGGCAGGAGAGTGGCCTTTCCGGTATCAAACAGGATATTGTTGGTCACGAACTTTCCGGTCTCCTCGATGGCCTTTGTAACAGCATCGGCATAATCGGTTGTGTTCCTGTCATAAAGTTCAACAGCTCCCTTGGCCATAACCACATTGCGGATATAGATACCCTTGTTGCTGTCAGTGTCTCCATATAAGAACCAATAGAGGGGTTGTACCATGTTAGGGACATTAATGACGCGGTTTCCGTTTATATAGGCTTTTAAAGCACGTTCATTGAAAGAAAGAGCTATGTGATTCCATTGGTTCTTAACAAGATTGATTGTCTGCCAAGGAACATCACCGCTAATATTGTTTCCATTTGGATTCATAGCTGACCAGTCCCAATCTCCCAGATATGTCATATCAGAAGCCATTGTCTCCGGCTTCATTCTCCAGTGTAAGGCTCTATGGTTGTCCTGGCCATCCAGATTGATGTCTAATGTAGCATCCCAACCTGATCCCTCCTCAGCCGGTTGGGCAAAAACATCGAATTCAATAGTGAATAATTCCGGCAGGTACTCTTTTTCCTTCATCAGAGGCTGGATTTGGGTGCCGTTGTCTA
The DNA here is from genome assembly GCA_017437825.1 of Bacteroidales bacterium. GTDB lineage: Bacteria > Bacteroidota > Bacteroidia > Bacteroidales > UBA932 > Cryptobacteroides. The sequence continues at coordinate 21,939 of JAFRXC010000016.1, read as the reverse complement.
ACCTGATTGCTTTGACACCGGCTATGGTTACTACTTCACAAGATGAACCATCGCGAAGGTCCCACATGGAAGGGAATTCACCTACACGCTCATTTTCTACCGTGTCATTGAAGAAAACGACACTTCCGCGTACGAAGTCGCTGACACCGGAAGTTGCTGTGATGACTTCATCGTTAGATGCCGCACCGGCAGTCTGAGCCGGGGCTTCATTATTGTCAGATTTGTCGCTTTTATTTCCAGTCCTGTTGACGGCATTGTTTATGGCGTTTTCCACCTTCTCGCCAACGGCGTTCTCAACGGCCTGCTTGGCCCTTTCTCCAAGGTTCCTGAGGATACCCTGGGCGCTGGCGCTTCCGCTCAGCAGCAATAAACTCGAAACGAGCAAAAGAATCTTTTTCATATCGTGTCTTTTAGATTAGTATTCAAACTTGATAAAGTTCATCATCTTTGATACCATAAGCACCACCCCAAAGGGGGGAATTGCCTACTCCATAGTACGGCATTTGGATAATACCAGTATCTTTACAATATGAAAAAGACAGTCATGATTTCTTTGGCAGCCTTATTTGCCGTGCTCTCCTGTCCCCGTGTCTCCGCCCAGTATTCGGACCACAGGGGCCGCAACGTGGACTCTCTGGAAGTGGATGTCGCGCGCTGGACAGCAGCTGATATACAGTCTGCATCCGACAGCGAGTTGGGAGAGCTGGTCAATGCCTACAATGGCCTCATGCAGGGCTATCTTCAGATAAATGGGGTAAAAAGCGAGTACTATGCCCGCAAAATGATGGACCTTGCCACTTCCAAAGGATGGCAGAGTTCCATCAAGGACGCAGCCAAGGTTATCGGACAGCATTTTTGGGCCAGGGAACAATATGACAGCGCCGCCGTCTATTACAACATTGCCCTTGAGGCACTTGGAAAGATGGCATCCGGAGCAACATCTCCAACTGATCCGGAAGGTTATGACCAGGAGAAGATAGACGACGGTTATTCGTCAATGTACGGCACGCTTGGCAACCTTTACAATATGACGGGTGACCTGGACAAGGCTTTCGACTATTACGCCAAGGCGGGTGAGATCTTCGACCGATACGGCTGGAACGAGAGCAACGCCGTCCTGCATTACAACATGGGTGAGACCTGGTATGAGGAAGGGGATTATGACAAGGCCCGCGAGTGTTATGAAAAGGCCCTGGAATACGGCCTTACGGCAGGGGATTCCCTTTGGATTGCATCGCCTCTCAAAGGCCTTGGCCTGGTGTACTTCACGCAAGGAAAGACCCGAAAGGGCCTGCGCTGCCTTGAGGAGGCGGACAAGTATTTTTCCCTGCACGAAGATCAGGAATTCCGCGCCAGGCTTGAGACGTTGGGCATTATGGAGAACGCCCTCAAGGCGCAGCGCCGCCAGCTTGTCTGGATAGCCTGCATCCTTGCCGTGGCACTTCTGCTTATGGCCGGCTTCATCCTTCTTGCCCGAAAACTTCGCAAATCCCGTCAGGACAACAAAGAAGTGGGGGAGGTGCTGGAGGAGACCATAGAAGAAATCTCCCCTAAGCCTGAAGGCCCCATCCTCTCTGACCGCGAGAAGCAGATTCTCCAGCTGATGGCAGACGGCTTCACCGGTCCGCAGATTGCGGACAAGGTGTGCCTGAGTCCGGAAACCATCAAGTGGTACCGCAAGAAACTCCTGGTGAAATTTAACGCCGCAAACACCCCTGAGCTCATCTCCAAAGCCAAAGACGCCCATAGTCTGTAGGTGTTTTCCATAATGACCCAAAGACAAATTATTGTTACCTTTGTGTCGTGCAGAAAGTGCAGTATACCGGGAACAATTTTGACGAGATCAAGAAACTGTGCGGGGACAAAATCCTCGCCCCCTACTTCTGTATGGGTTTCTCAATGCTTTCCCTCCTGACCGATGACGGCTTCGTCACCGTCAACGAAGGTGACACGATACTTCTTGATGATTTCGGAAAGTTTACCGTTGTTCCTTAACGTTTGTCGACTATGGTGGCGCCGGGGTAGTCTTCGGGGTTGAACTTCACCAGACTTTCATTGACGCCGTATTTGACATTACGCATTGTGACGGTAACCACAGATACTTTTGCACTCAGGCTGATGGGAAGGTAGGTTCCCTTTGAAACAACCAGGTCCATTGTCCTTGGATCGTCCTTGTTGGTATTGCTCCTGCTCTTCTTGCAGAGTATGTACCACGCGCTGGCAGTCTCCCTGCTGAGGGAAACGTCATATCCTTCAGTGATGCCTTTGAGCATCTCCACGTTGTCATTTGTAGAAGATACGGCCACGTTGTCCACCTCGATCTGGTTATTGGTAGGGTCGTATGTCCACATTGTCTTGCCATCTGACCATGCGGTAATGGTATAGCCTTTTACGTCACTGTCCATCCTGTAACTCTTGCCGAAATAGTAGACTCTGGTGGTAGTTGTGCCCAACAGGGGGATTTTCAGATCCATCGTGAGTTCCATTCCTTCATCCTGGTGCTTGGCCATTTCCTCGTCCATCCTTGTGACTATGTCGTGAGCGGTCTGGCCGAAAGAAGCAAAGGCGAATACTAATGAGATGACGGTGCTGATAAATGCTTTCATGATAATTCGTTTTCTGAAGGATAAGCAAAGATAATGCAAAAGATTCTTAATTATTCTTATATTTGTTAGTTATGCACAAAAATGAAGAGCTGATTCTCGATCAGTATAAACAGAATCTGCCCAATTTCCTGGAGCAGCAGAAGGTCGTGAGGAGCGTCCTTAACGATGCATTCTCAAAGGCCGGGATTGTAATTGCCAACATTGAATCGCGTGTAAAGACATACGAGTCCCTTGAAGGCAAGCTCCGTCTCAAAGGCTCCAAGTATCACTCGCTGGAGGATATAACGGACATCCTGGGTTTCCGAATCATCACTTTCTACATTGACGACGTGGACAAAGTAGCCTCCGTAGTGGAGAGGCTCTTCCAGATAGACTGGGAAAACTCGGTGGACAAGCGCAAGCTGCTGGAAATTGACAGCTTCGGCTACCTCTCCCTTCATTATATCTGTTCATACGATTCCTTCCCGTTCAGGTTCGAAGTCCAGATGCGTACGCTGCTTCAGCACGCCTGGGCGAACATGGACCATGACACGGGATACAAGAGCGGAGTGGAGGTGCCCAGGCGCTATCTTCGCTCCATGAGCCGCCTTGCAAGCCTCCTTGAGCTGGTTGACGAGGAATTCAGCAAGATACGCATTGAACTTACCGACTACAAGCGCAGAGTGCAGTCGCTTGTCGCATCGGGAAACCTGGACGAAGTGCCTCTGGACGGAGATACGTTCAGGAGCTATCTGCAACTGAGGCCTTTCGACAACATCAACAACCTCATAGCTTCAATCAACCAGGCGGAGATAGAGGACGTCCCTCTTATGCCTTATCTGGAAGTTTTCAAGCTTCTTGGCTGCCAGAATCTCGGGGACATTTCCAGACTTATCCGGAACTATACCGAAGGCGCCTACCAGATTGCCTGTTATCAGATAGGTCTTACTGACCTGGACATCATATCCTCTTCACTGGGTCCCCAGGATCTGTGCATAGCTTATCTGATGAAGACAGGAGGCGGCCGCGCCGGAATCAGATACCTGTTCGACATTCTTAACGGAAAGTCGGATTCCAATGACGCCATCGCCGCAATGCTTATGGAACAAGCACCTAGCTTACCATTTATGAATCAGTAGATTATGGCAAATGCAAAAATGGATACCAGCCTGTTTGACCACGCTGTGACATTCGCCGTGAAGGCTCATTCGGGTACCGAGCGCAGGGGAAAAGGATTCCCATACGTAATCCACCTGATGGAGGCGGCAGAAATAGTCGCCACCATCACGCCCGACCAGGATCTCCTCGCGGCCGCAATGCTTCACGATACGGTCGAAGACACTGACGTGACCCTGGACGACCTGCGCCGTGAATTCGGAGACAGGATTGCGTCTCTTGTAGAGGCGGAGAGCGACGTTCGTCTCGAAGACGAAAGCGAGGAGGAAAGCTGGCACAGGCGCAAGCAGGAAGCCATCGACAGGCTGTCGGCTGCTCCGCTTGACGCCAAGATAGTTGCTCTCGGCGACAAGCTGTCCAATATGAGGGCGATAGCCAGGGATTACGCCGTCCAGGGAGATTCGCTCTGGAGGCTTTTCCACGTGACTGAAAAAGAGGAGCACGAGTGGCACTACCGCGGTCTTGCCCAGGCATTGGGCGACCTGAATGTCACCCTGGCATATAAAGAGTTCGTCAATCTTATAGAAACAGTGTTTGGTTAGGGAATGATGGAAGTTCAGAAGATCGACATAGAACGTTTCATCTTGAACGGAGGCGGCGCAAACGGGGAGAGCTATACCAGCAGGGAAGACCCCGGCATGATGCTCAAGCTATACTTTCCAGGAATGGAGAGACAGGCTCTGAACGAACTGCAGCGTTCCCATATGGTGTTCGATGCCGGAATTCCTGTCCCTGAGCCGGGCCAGTACGTGGTGACGGAGGACGGCCGTTACGGCATCCTGTTCAAAAGGATTCCTGACAAGGTGTCCATTGCGCGTGCCGTGGGGGACAATCCCCAGCGAGTCGCCGAATATGCCGTCAGGTTCGCAGATATGTGCAAGCAGCTGCACGCCACCAAAGTGGACACTTCCACTTTCTGCAGCGTCAAGGAACATTATCTGGAAATCCTGAAAGACAGCGTCCTGTTCACGCCGGAACAGAAAAAGAAGATAGAGGACTTCATCAGGGAGGCGCCCGAAAGCGATACCGCAATTCACGGTGACCTTCAGTTCGGCAACGCGATCATCTCCGGAGAAGAGTCCTATTTCATAGATTTGGGGGATTTTTGCTACGGACATCCGTTCTTCGACTTGGGAATGGTTCTGCTTACCTGCAAGCTGGGGAAAGAAGAGTTCACCAAGGATGTCTTCCATATGGACGCTGTAACGTCAGGCCGTTTCTGGGAGGCGTTTGCGGCAGAGTATTTCGGGAAAGACGTACCGCTCGAGGAAATCGAAGCAGAAATTCTTCCTTACTCCGCCCTCAAGACCATCATAATAGAAAGGGATTGCGGCTTCCCCAAGCCGGAGTTCCGTGAATTACTGGAAAAGACAATACTTTAGGTATGGCTAAGAATCTGGATACGATTAAAAATCAAGCGTCCCGCCAGGGTATCATAATGATTCTTGGCGCTGCCTTGCTGCTGGCCGCCACAAGTATCATTCAGAATTACTATGCCCATAGGGGACTTCTGCGTGAGGCCGAGGAGCGTGCAGAGAAAGAATTGACCATATCCCAACTCAGGATAGAGAATATCACCGGACCGGTGGAGACAGCCGTTATGAATACTGCCTGGATGGTGGAGATGAACCTTTCAAAGCCAGACACTATGTTCACGCTGCTGCGGAACCTGGTGGAAACCAATCCTGTCCTTGCAGAAGCCGCCATAGGCTTTGAGGCAAACTATTATCCTGAGAAAGGCTACTGGTTCGAGCCTGCGGTTGCGCGCAGGGGAGAAGACCCGTTTGAAGAGATGGTCCTGGGATCCCCCTCACACGATTATTTCAACCTGGAATGGTATGCCCATACAGTTCGCACCGGCGAGAATATCTGGAGCGAGCCTTATTATGACGAGAGCGCTGGAAGAACAACAGTTGTCTCCTATACAACCCCAGTCAGGGACAGTGAAGGGAAAATAGTCGCCGTCATCTCAGCCGACCTCACAGTGGAATGGCTTACTGACCTTCTCAAGGACATTCAGCCCTATCCCAATACGTACTGGACACTGGAGAGCCGGAACGGACAGATGCTGGTAAGCCCTCCGGACAGACCCCTGCCGAACGATGCCGTCTACTATGCAATGCCCATAGAGAGTACGGGCTGGCTGATGTCAATCTTCATTCCCAGGAAAGAGATCTTGCGTAATGTCAACAGGATCACCTGGCTGATATCCCTGCTTCAGCTTCTGGGTCTTGCGCTTCTGGCCATTATAGCAATGAAATCCGTCAAGGACCAGAGCCATCTGGCACTGGTGCAATCGAAAAAGGACAAGCTGGACAACGAGCTCCGTATCGCCCGCGGCATCCAGATGTCAATGATACCCAAGACGTTCCCTCCTTTCCCTGAAAGGAAAGAGATAGATATGACAGCGGCAATGGTATCGGCCAAGGAGGTGGGCGGAGACCTGTACGATTTCTTCATCCGTAACGACAAACTGTATTTCTGCATAGGAGACGTTTCTGGCAAAGGTGTGCCGGCGGCGCTTGTGATGGCCGTCACCAGAAGCCTTTTCCGCTCTGTGACCGCCCACGAGACCAACCCGATGCGCATAGTCTCCCTGATGAACGAGAGCATGTCCGACATGAACGACAACGATATGTTCGTGACCTTCTTCTGCGGAGTCCTGGACCTTAACAACGGCCATATACGGTACTGCAACGCCGGTCATAACGCCCCGTTCATCCTCGACGGCCCGGTAGAGGAACTGTCAGTCATGCCCAACCTTCCTTTAGGCGTGAAGGCCGATATGGTTTACCGTGAGCAGGAAGTTACGCTGAGTGCAGGATCCACGCTGTTCCTGTACACCGACGGTCTCACCGAGGCCGAGAACGCCTCCCACGAACTCTTTGGCACGAAACGCGCTAAAGATCTGCTCTCCAGCGGCGTCAGCGCCGAATCCAATCAGGAAAGTATTATAGACGGAGTCACTGCATTTGTCGGAGATGCGGAGCACAGTGACGACCTCACCCTTTTGATAATCCGTTATATGGGAAACGAAGACAACAAAGTGAAAGAACGCCGTCTGGTGCTTCACAATGACATCCAGCAGATACCCCAGCTGGCCGAGTTCATCTTGACGATTGCCGAAGAGAAACATCTGAACCAGAGTCTCTCGATGAGCCTGAACCTGGCCCTGGAGGAGGCTGTGACTAATGTAATACTGTACGCATATCCTAAAGGAGCCGACGGCCTTGTCACCATCGAGGCCATACTCAGGGAGAAGTCCTTGGACTTCATAGTCTCTGACAGCGGAAGGCCTTTCGATCCTACTGCCGTTCCCGAAGTGGACACTGACAAGGGCCTTGACGAGCGGCCGATCGGAGGTTTGGGAATACATCTTGTACGTAGCATTATGGATGAAGTCCATTACAAGAGGACTGACGAAAAGAATATTTTATCAATGACTAAAACTATCTGACATATGGAAATCGAAATCAAAGAAATCAATTCCGTCATTAAGGTAACCCTCAAAGGAAGGATGGATACCCCGGCTTCACAGGAAGTGAGTCCGGAGATCATGGCGCTCCAGGACAAGGCCGACAAGACCATCGTGCTGGACTGCTCGGAACTGACCTATATTTCCAGCTCCGGTCTTCGAATTTTCCTTTCCCTCCGCAAGGCTGCGGCAGTAAAGGGCGGTGAAGTGATCATCAGGAACATAAACGACGATATCCGAAGCGTCTTCATGATGACCGGATTCCTGAATCTGTTTGAAATAGAGAACGCATGACCCCGCTATCGATAGTATCGGGGAACCTTCTGTCAGACAACTTGCTTCTGATAGCTTCCATCTTGGTGTTCGCGGCAATCATGATCACCAAGCTGGGGTCCCGTATAGGTACGCCTACGTTGCTGCTGTTCCTCCTTCTGGGTATGTTCGCAGGCGAGGACGGCTTGGGCCTTGAATTCGAAGATTACGAACTGGCTGAGTCTATAGGCCACTTTGCAATGACCATAATCCTTTTCGCGGGTGGTCTGGAGACGTCATTGTCAGAGACCAAGCCGGTTATCAGGCAGGGTATCCTCCTGTCGACTGTCGGAGTGTTTCTCACAGCGGCGCTTACAGGTGTTTTCATCTATTACGTAGCAGGTAGTTACATAGGTGTCCTGGGCTCTTCGTTCATGGGATGTTTCCTGCTGGCGGCTGTGATGTCTTCTACTGATTCAGCCTCGGTATTCTCTGTCCTGAGGGGCAAGAAGATGCATCTGAGGCAGAACCTCGGCCCTATGCTGGAGTTGGAATCCGGAAGTAACGACCCTATGGCATACGTGCTTACCATCTTGCTGGTGCAGCTGCTTTCTTCAAAGATGACCGGGCCGCTCAGCCACCTTTCTCCGGTATGGACAGGCGTTATCACCCTGCTGGTGCAGCTGGCGGTAGGAATGGCAGTGGGACTTGCAGTGGGATACGGAGCTAAGTTCATCCTGGAGAAAGTGAAGCTTCCCGGAGGACAGCTGTATTCAATCCTGATTCTCAGTATCGGATTCTTCACCAACGGTCTGGCTTCAATCCTGTACGGCAACGGCCTTCTGGCATTGTACGTCTGCGCGATAATAATAGGCAACAAGGCCAAGGTGCACCACAAGAAAGACATCCTGAAATTCTTCAACGGAATGACCTGGCTGATGCAGCTCCTGATGTTCCTTATGCTTGGACTGCTTGCAAGGCCGTCGGAGTTCGGCAGCATCGCCATACCTGCACTTCTGATAGGCTTGTTCATGATGTTCGTAGCCCGTCCCGCCAGCGTGTTCTTATGCCTTTTGCCGTTCCGCGACATAACTACCAAGGCAAAGACTTTCGTTTCCTGGGTAGGCCTCAAAGGCGCAGGTCCCATCCTTTTCGCACTTTGTCCAGTGGTTGCAGGACTCGAGGGCAGCACGGACATATTCAACATTGTGTTCTTCATAACGCTCCTTTCCCTGCTGGTTCAGGGAATGACTCTGTCTCCTATGGCCAAGTGGTTGAAACTCAGCTATGAAGAAGAGGCCAAGGTGGAAACCTTCGGAATGGACGTTCCTGAAGAGATGGGTATGCTTCGCGACCATACGGTCACGGAAGAAGACCTTAAACTGGGGGAGACATTGCGTGACCTGAGTCTGCCTCACGGTATCCGCGTCATGATGGTTCGCCGTGAAGGTAAGTTCCTGGTTCCTCACGGAAGCATGAAACTTGTCCCGGGTGACCGTCTGATCATAATAATGGGAGATAGTGACGATGATTGACGTCCGGGTAGAGCGTGACGTGATCTACGCCAAGGCAGACGGTTACTGGACAAGCGCCCCGGTTGGGGTTGCAGGAACCGTCCGCAAGCTCATTCCCAAATCTTTCAGGAAGCGTCCCCTGGACCTGAGGATGGACATATACATTCCCGCCGGAACGACTTCCGGTAAGAGACCGCTGCTGATGATGTTTCACGGCGGTTCCTTTTATATAGGCAACAAGGAAGAAGCCGGCCAGGCAGAATGGTGCAGGTATTTCGCATCTTTGGGCTATGTGGCGGCTTCAGTTGACTATAGATTGGGATTCAAGCCATTCAAGTGTTCAGTGCGTAAGGCGGAGCGCAGGGCTTTGGAAGATGCCGACGCTGCGCTTGACTACCTCCTTTCAAGGGAAGACCTTTGCATCGACTCCGAACGGGTCTTCGCCGCCGGGACCAGCGCCGGAGCAATGATCTCGCTGGATATGGCATTCCGTCCGCTAGCCCCAGGGAGGGCTCGCATATGCGCCGTAGGTAACTTTTGGGGCTCTGTAAGCGACTTGAAGGTATTGGACTATGCCGATACTCCAATACTGTCTTTCCAGTCAGAAAATGACCCTATAATGCCATACTCGAAGGGATATCCTTTCCAGTCCCGGCTGGGATGTTTCAGCTTCCTTATGGGACTTTTCTCCAACAAGATGTATGGTACCTATGCCATATATCAGAAAGCATTGGAGAAGGGGATAGCGTGCGAGCATCACGCCTGTCCTGAAACCGGTCACCGGCTGCATATGAACAAAGACGGCCAGTTTACGCCCCGCTTCTACGAAATGCGGGATGCAATGGCCGCCTTTTTCAGTAAATACTGATTGTTCTATTCCATACTGTCGAGTGCTACGTCCGGCAGTTTCTTCAGACGCGTCATCAGTTCCAGGGGAGTCTCGCGCTTTGAGACCCGCATGTTGACCGCAACCTTATACAGGCCGTTTTCCTTGTATAGGTGGAAATGACCTGCCTGCTTGCCCAATTCCTCCACCGCATTTACAAGTGACAGTTCGTTCTCGGAAGAGAGAACTACATCAACTTCCCTCTGGCCGAACTTGATGGCATATGCGTTCAGCACTTCCAGGCAGAACAATACCAGGAAGGTACATAACCCCGCCATAAGGTAAAGGCCGCAGCCTGCGCCCATTCCAATTGCGCCGGTTACCCAAAGGCCTGCTGCAGTGGTAAGTCCGCTTACGTGGTTCTTCTTCATAATGATGCCTCCTCCCAAGAAACCTATGCCGGAAACCACTCCGGCTGCCACACGTGCCGCGTCAAAGCGGGGGGCGCCGGCAAAACCGTGCTGGGAGATGATCATGAACAGCGCTGCGCCAAGTGCTACCAGAACGTGGGTCCTGACTCCGGCTCCTTTGGCCCGGAGTTCCCTCTCATAGCCTATCACGGCACCTAGCAGGCCAGCCACGAGCAATCGGATTACTAATTGTAAAGTGAATGACATATTCAGTTGGGCTTATCTTCTACAAATCTACTAAATGCTGCCAGAATTAACAACAGGCTGGGCGGGCTCGTCTCCGCAAAGCACTACCAGCAGGTTGCTTACCATAGAGGCTTTCTTGTCCTCGTCCAGGGTGACTACGCCCTGGTCCTGCAGCTTGTCCAGAGCCATCTTGACCATACTAACGGCTCCGTCAACTATCTTCTCCCTGGCGGCTATGATGGCGTCTGCCTGCTGGCGGCGGAGCATCACGGCGGCTATTTCCGGGGCGTAAGCCAGATAGTTGATCCTGGCCTCGGTCACGTGGATGCCAGCCATCGAGAGGCGGTCGTTGAGCGTCTGTACAAGCTGCTCGTTAATCTCCTCGGCATTGCTGCGGAGGGTGAGTTCGTCGGCGGAGTCGGCATTGTCGTAGGCGTAGCATCCGGCTACCTGGCGCAGGGCGGCGTCGCTCTGCACGCGGACGAAGTTCTCGAAGGCGTTTGCAAAAGAGCTGCTGGCGCCGCCTCGGGAGTTGGTTACTACGGGCGCTAGGGACTGGCTGTCAATCTCGAACAGAGCCTTGTAGGTGTTCTCGAGTTTCCATACCAGCACCATTCCTATCAACACGGGGTTTCCGGATTTGTCGTTCACCTTGATTGGCTCCGGATTCAGGTTGCGGGCGCGCAGGCTCACGCTTTTCTTGTTGAGCAGTGGATTGACCCAGTAGAAACCGGTACGGCTGAAAGTGCCGCTGTATTTTCCGAAGAATACCAGCACTTTTGCCTCGTTTGGTTCAAGTTTTATGAAGCCGTTGACGCAGAGGATGAAAAGGAATACCAGTAAGATTCCGAAAAGCGGCATGGCGGGGTGGGCGCCTGCATTTGCGAAGCAACAGATTGCTCCTGCAAGCAAGGCCAGTGTGAACAGCAGCGCGAGGAAGCCGTTGAGCACAAAGCCTTTGTAAGCGAATTCCTTATTTTCCATATAAGCAGTTTTATATTATTTTGTTCAGTTTATCTTCCGTAGCGTTTGGAACCAGTTCCATAATGTGGGTGATAATCCTTTGCCGTGATTCTTCCGGCAGGCATTCCATAGTGTCTGAGCCATATCCGGTCTCGCTCTCGAACATCCTGGCCCAGGCAGGGGCGTCCGCATCGGCTTTGCCGTTGCCGAACAGCTCGTCCGGCGTGGTGAGGGAGGAGCGTTGCCAGCCGTTGTAAGTGAGGTCAGCGCCACGATAAACTCGTTCTATGTCCCCGACTACAAGCCAAGTTCCCATCTGGAGGAAGCGTGCAGTGCTGTCGTAAATGTTCTTCTTGACAGACGGCACCAGCAGCGGCTTGTACTTGGCGCCAAGGCTCTTTAGCAGGGACGGCGTGACAGCCTCGGAGCAGACTGTGCGCAGGCCTTCCGCCCGGATTTCTCCATCCGCCTTGACGGCGGAGAGGATTGCGGGGGCGAATGCCTTGTTCAGGCGGTCTCCGTTGGTCGTGGCCTTGTATCGCTCTCCCAGCGCCATCCGGTAGCGGGGGAGGCTGCGGCGCCAGTTCATCAGGTGCCTGAACCAGTCGATTGTGGCGAATGCGGCCTTTCCGTCTATGAACCTGCCGTAGGCAATGTCTCCCTGCTGCACGGCGTCCACTTTCCAGTCCCAGGGGCCCAGCACGCCCTCTGTGTCGAACCAGCATCCCGGCGCTGTCATCTCTTCTACAGACCATCCGGGAATGCTGCTCCTGAAGAGCGGCAGCATTCCATACCTGCGTATTGTGGCAATCATTGCCTCTGGGCTGTTCACCGGTCTGTCCATCAGTGTAAATATACGCACTTTATTTCATATCTGACAAGCAGGCTTTTCTTAATTATTGATGGAAATCCGATAATAATGCGTATATTGTATCGTTTAAATAGACGGTACTGATTACAATATGGAGCAAATTAAGATTATCGAGATTAAAAAGAGTGTTTTCGCTGAGAATGATAAGGACGCTGATGCCCTCAGACAGGAGCTGAAAAGCAGGGGAGTCTTCCTGCTTAACCTTATGTCCGCACCAGGAAGCGGAAAGACCACCACCCTCATAAAGACTATCAACCTGCTCAAGGACATGCTTCGCATTGCCGTGATGGAGGCTGACATAGACAGCGACGTGGACGCAGTAAAGATAAAAGAAGCGACTGGAATCCAGTCAATTCAGCTCCATACCGGTGGAATGTGCCACCTGGATGCGGAGATGACCCGCCAGGGCCTGGACAACCTGGACCTGAAAGACGTTGACCTCGTAATCCTTGAAAATGTAGGCAATCTGGTTTGCCCTGCTGAATTCGATACCGGATCGGCCTGCAATGCAATGATCCTCTCCGTCCCTGAAGGCCACGACAAGCCTCTCAAGTACCCCCTTATGTTCTCAGTCTGCGACCTCGTGGTCATTAACAAGATGGACGTGGCTCCATACTTCGACTTCGACCTGGACAAATGCAAGGAATACATCCATATGCGTAACCCCAAGGCCCGCGTCATCCCTATCTGCGCAAAGACGGGGGAGGGAGTGGAATCCTTTGCAGAATGGCTCCAGAAACAGGTGATTGATTGGAAAAACTAAACTAAGACCGCTATATGCCAGAAATGTCAACAAAGTTCATCCCCAAGCACAAAGGGGACAAGAACCCTAACCCGAAATTATTGAAATTCGTCCGAAAGGTCACCGACCGCGTCCCCGGCAAGATAAAGATGACCACAGATGCCCCGGAATACTGGGGCCTCGCCTGCATCTTCGAAGACGAAATGGATGCAACCACCCGTGAGGCGGCGCTTGACCTGCTTCTGGACATGCTGCCCAAGAAGATGCTCAAGGTGCGCGAGCACAGGACTTACGCCCTTCTGCACCAGTGGAACGCAGAAAAGCACTATACCCCTGACGACAAGTCCTTCGATGACCTCCTGGACAAACTGGCCTACCTGGGTGTGCTGGAATACGATTACGGCGACAAGTACACAAAGGACGGCCCCGTTCCCGGAACCACTTACAACAGGGAAGACCGTATTTATTGGGTGCCTCTCTTCGTTCCCGGTTCAGCGGAGTATTCCAATATGAATACGGAACTGATGGACCGTCACCCGGAACTGGGTATGTTCTTCGAGAGAATGACTTTCCTTCCCCTGGAGAAGATTACCCCTATGATCCCGATGGGCGGAGCCGGAATAGGAATGCACGTCATCCCGGTTGAGAAAGCCATAAAGATGGAGAACCAGTCCATAGACATAGAACACATCTCTTACTGGCTCAAGCGTTACGAGGGGCATATCGCCGCAGGCATCTGCTCCTGCCGCTACGGCCGCAAGAAGCTGGACGAGGGTTGCGCCGACGACTACCGCGACTGGTGCCTGGGCGTAGGCGATATGGCCGAGTACCTGGTGGAGACCAACCGCGGCCATTACGTCACCTACGATGAGGCTATGGAGATCTTAAAGCGCGCTGAGGACAACGGATTCGTACACCAGATAACCAACGTGGACGGCGAGAACAAGATATTCGCCATCTGCAACTGCAACGTCAAGATATGCAATGCGCTGCGTACCTCGCAGCTGTTCAATACCCCCAATATGTCCCGCAGCGCCTATGTGGCCAAGGTCGACCCCAAGAACTGCGTGGCTTGCGGCCGATGCGTGGAATACTGCCCTGCAGGAGCCGTCAAGCTGGGGCAGAAACTCTGCACCAAGAGCGGCGAAGTGCAGTATCCCAAGCAGGAACTGCCCGATGCCGTAAAGTGGGGCCCTCACAAATGGACAGAGGATTACCGCGACAGGAACCGCATAAACTGCTATCCCACCGGAACCGCTCCCTGCAAGACTGCTTGCCCGGCGCATATTGCCGTCCAGGGCTACCTGAAGAAAGCTGCCGAGGGCAAGTACAAGGAGGCCCTTGAGCTGATCAAGCGCGAAAATCCGTTCCCGGCCGTGTGCGGACGCGTCTGCAACAGACGCTGCGAGGACGCCTGCACCCGCGGTACCATAGACCAGCCTATCGCCATTGACGCTGTCAAGAAGTTCATTGCCGACCAGGATATGAATGCGGAGCACCGCTTCGTACCTGAGATAGTGGTCGCTTCCAACAGAGGACGCTGGAAAGAGAAGATAGCTATCATAGGCGCCGGCCCCGCTGGTCTCAGCTGCGCCTACTATCTCGCAACCCAGGGCTACTATCCCACAGTATTCGAGAAGGACGAGGAACCCGGCGGAATGCTCCGCTACGGTATCCCTTCATACAAGCTGGAGAAAGACGTCATCCAGGCAGAGATAGACATTATGCGTGAGATAGGAGTCGAGATAAAGACTGGTGTTGAAGTTGGAAAGGACGTCACCATCCAGCAATTGCGTGAGCAGGGCTACAAGGGCTTCTACGTGGCCATTGGATGCCAGGGAGGCAAGCTTCCGGGCATTGCCGGAGAGACTATCCCGGGCACCACTACCGCAATCGACTTCCTTCACAAGGCCAATACCGGCAACGTGAAGTTATCAGGCAAGGTTGTGGTGGTAGGAGGCGGAAACGTGGCCATTGACGCTGCCCGCGTAGCAAAGCGCAGCGGCGCCGAGCAGGTTACCATGCTGTCCCTCGAAACCGAAGACATTATGCCTGCTTCACCGGAAGAGAGGCGCGAGGCCCGCGAGGACGGAGTCGTCATCAATCCCGGATGGGGACCCAGGGAAGTCCTGGGCAAGAACAAGGTAGAAGGAATCGTCTTCAAGAAATGCACTTCAGTCTATGACAAGGACGGCAGGTTCGCTCCGACTTATGACGAGAACGACCTCATCACCCTGGATGCTGATATGGTAATATTCGCCATCGGCCAGACCGTGATTCTGAAGGATCTCTTCAAGGATACCAAGGTCGAGTTCTTCAGGGGCGTTTATCCCGTTGCAGACAAGCTTACGTACCAGACCGCAGAGGAAGACATCTTCGTGGGCGGAGACGTCTATACGGGCCCCAAATTCGCCATAGACGCCATTGCTGCGGGCAAGGAGGCGGCAGAGTCTCTGCATCGCTACGTACAGCACGGACATATGACAATAGGCCGCAACAGGCGCGACTTCATAGAACTTGACAAGGACAACATCTCTGTCGAGTCATACGACAACTCTTCCCGCCAGGTAGAGGGCAGCGCAGAGCGCGAAGACAAGTTCCGCGAGTACCACCTCACCTTCACCGAAGACCAGGTCCGCAAGGAGACGGCACGATGCCTGTCCTGCGGCGCTTCAGTGGTGGACGAGAACCGCTGCATAGGCTGCGGCGTCTGCACCACCAAGTGCGCCTTCGATGCAATCCACCTGTACCGTGAGAACCCTGATGCCAGCAATATGGTCATTTCAGAGGACAAGTTCAGCGCTATCCTCCCGTATATGATAAAGCGCACCGGCAAGATCCTGTTCAAGAAAAAACAGTAATGCACGAACTGGGGATAGTCTTCTACATAATCCGTGACGTAAAGCAGGCGGCTGAGTCAAACAATGTCAGCAAGGTGTCGGCCGTGGTGATGAACATCGGAGAGGTGTCCACGGTTGTGCCTGAATACCTTACTGACTGCTGGCGCTGGGCTGCCGACAAGGAGCCACTTCTGAAAGGAAGCGAGTTGAAGATCATCCCTGTTCCCGCCGTCACTCACTGCCAGGACTGCGGCAAGGAGTACGAAACCGTCCGATACGGGAAGACCTGTCCATACTGCAGCAGCGGCAATACCTTCCTGCTGCAGGGCAATGAAATTGAAATAAAAGAAATTGAAGTACCAAATAATTAACAATCGATAAACCATGGCTTGTTTTATTGTTCCCCTGGTTCAGGCTGCGGCCACCAGCGTTTACAGGAAACTAAATTCAAAGAAGATATCATCGCCTGATTCTTCAGTGCTGATGCGCAATCTCCCGGCATTGGAAAAGATGCTCTGGGGCGGATCGGTGATGCTTGTCGTCGACCATATCATAAACGGTGAACTCACCTGGAGGTTCCCGTTCTTCACCGCGCTGGAGAAAGTGGGCGGCGGGGAAGTGATGCTCAAGGAAATGCTTACGGTAGGAGTCCCTATGTCCGTAATAGTCACGGCCTGCTGGGCAGTTTACGCCCTGCTGAGGGAGCGCCGCCGCAAAATGGCAACATCATAATACTAACTATAAACCTAACTGTTAACTAAAATGTTCTTTCATGTTTATGGCGAGCACGCTCTCGCCCAATGGGGAATGCTGCTGGTAGTGCTTATCGGCCTCATCCTCCTCAATGAATTCGCCCGCAGGACCAAGACCGGCGGGCGCATAATGTTCTTTGTTATCCCTGCAATCCTTACGGTATACTTCCTGGCAATAGCCATAGGAGCCGCATCAGGCGCTCAGTGGGCACTCAAGAACCAGACCTATATGTATATGAACGGCTGGTTCCATTATGCCAAGCTTTACGCAGCCCTCACGGGATGTATCGGATTTATGATGATCAAGTACAAATGGGGAATCGGAGCCAAGCACTGGTTCAAGCCTTTCCCATTTGTGATAGTGGCAATCAACATCCTCATTGCCGTGGCGTCAGACTTCGAGTCCGCAATCAACGGCTGGAACAGCTGGTGGCTCTCAAGCGAAGGCGTTTGGCTTTACGGAGGCTGGCATAATGTAATGAATGGAATCGCAGGTATCCTGAACATCCTCTGTATGACTGCCTGGTGGAACGTCTACCCCTCAAAGGACAAGAAGGATATGATCTGGGCCGACATGACCTGGGTTTACATCGTAATCTACGATATCTGGAACTTCGCCTACACCTACAACTGCCTGCCTACCCATTCCTGGTACTGCGGTATCGCGCTGCTCCTTGCCCCTACAATCGCAGCCCTTCTGTGGAACCGCGGAGGCTGGATCCAGAACAGGGCCAACACTCTTGCCATCTGGTGTATGTTCGCTCAGGTATTCCCTCTGTTCCAGGAGACTTTCCACGACGGATTCCACAAGTTCAACTGGGTTGTACTTCCGACCACCTATGCTGACGGAACCCTTAACGGAATAGTGGAAGGCGGCGCCGCCAACGTAAATCCCACGGCTATGACGGTAATCAGCGCCCTCGCCCTCATCACGAACATCATCGCCCTTGGATACATAATTTACGTTTCCAAGAAGCGTCACATCAATCCTTACAAGGAAGATGTCTTCATCAACCAGAAGTACTACAAGGACTCAATGGCACGTGCTGACGTGGACTAAAGTTTCGAGTATTTACACAAAAAAAGAGCTGCAAATTTTGCAGCTCTTTTTTTGTGTATAGGTTTGGGCTACTAGTTCCAACCAGGGTTCTGGTTCAGGTTCTCGTTCTGGCTTACAGTGTTGTAAGGGAACGGCATGCGCTCGTTCTTTCCTGCAACGAATCCGTACTCTCCCGCCTTGGTGTAGTAAGCGTCGCTGTAGTCAACAATAAAGTGGTGAGGCCTTCCGGTAGGTTCACCTGTATTAGGATCGTAGAAGTCGTCGTAGAATGAAGGAACTTCCTTGCCCTGATCCTTGAGAACGGTGGCAGCGTCGCCCCAGCGTACGAGGTCAGCGAAACGGGTTCCCTCTACGAACATCTCGAAGCGTTTCTCCTGCTTAACATTCTCCATTGTCAAAGAGCTATAGGTAGGAGCACCTGCACGCTCTGCTACCATATTGAGGTACTGCAGACCGTCGTTGTCGTTGTCCATTGCGCAAGCCTCTGCATAGAGGAGGAGAACTTCTGCATAACGCATCACGTTCTGGTTCTCGTGGGTGTTGGAGTCTGTGTTGGCGTTGAGGTCGGCACGACGGGGAGCCCTCTTCATTGAGAAGTAACCAACGCTTCCGAAGTAATGGTAACCAGGCTGGATTCCGATCTTGGGGTTCATCTTCTTCTCTTCAACGCTCTGTCCCTCGAATCCGTTCCAGTCAAGTTCCTCGATCATCTCGTCATAGGACATGATCCAGGCTTTCCTACGGTATGAATCAGGCTCGTGGCTCATAATGGCCTCTACGAAAGACTTCGAAGGGTTGCCGCCGCCGCCCCAGCCTTCTGACTGGATGATCTTGGTAGGGAGGGTCTTGCCCCAGAATCCACCGTTTCCTGAACGCCACATGTCGGCCTGGTTGGCCTGACCGTGGTTCTTTCCGGTAAGACGTACGCCAGGGAAGTCAAGATAATTGAGGTCGAGGATCTTCTCCTCGCAAGCGTCGCACTCGCCGTGGAGAATCTCAGACATCTTGGTGCCGGGAACAAGGGCGTACTTGCCGGAGTTGATGACAGCCTTGAGGCTGGCCTTAGCTCCTTTCCAATCCTTTGCGAACACCTGGATCTTACCCTTGAGTGCAAGGGCGAACTCCTTGGTTGCGCGGATTGCGAGAGCCTTGTCGTTCAGACCGCTCTTTGAAGGAAGGTCGTTCTCAATAGCAGCTATCTCATCGATACACCATTTGAACACCTCTGCCTGAGGGGTAACCTCGGGACGCTCTTCTCCGGTCAAAGTCTTTTCGACTTTGATTACGTCTCCCCAGTAGGTTGCAAGGTGGAAGTGTGCCATGGCACGGAACAGACGGGCCTCAGCCCTTGCCCTCTTGATGGTGGGATCAGAGCTCTCCTCCCAGTTCTCGAGAAGGAGGTTGCAGTTGCGGATCAGCTGATAGCATACATAGTACTGCTGAGCGATAACGCTGTTTCTTGAGCCGAATGAAGGCCTGTATTCATTGATCTCAAGACCGAAGACGTGGTCTCCCTTGTCTCCTGATCCCCAGTAGATATCATCGGACGGTCCGTTGGTGAGGGCGTGCCTTGAGTTGCCGATACACCAGTCTACTCCGTTGATACCGAAACCGGCACCGGTGGTGTACATCTGGCCGACGCTCTGCATAATGGTCACAGCTGCTTCTGCTGCATTCTCAGGGGAACCGTTGTAGAAATCTTCGTAAAGGTCAACTCCTTTCTGAGGGATCTCGAGAAGGTCCGGGTTGCAGGAAGCAAAAATGGAAGCCGTTAAAATGGCGATGCTGATATATATAATCTTTTTCATATTCTTGACTTATTTTAGAATGATACGTTGATACCGAAGATAAGTCTCTTAGCGTTAGGGAATGATCCCTTGTCCATACCTGCTCCGTTGTAAGAACCGGTAGAAGCAACCTCAGGATCGAATCCAGGGTACTTGGTGAACAGGAACCAGTCGTCAAGTGAGCAGTATACTCTGAAATTGCTAACACCGATTTTCTTTGAGTAAGTCATAGGAAGGGTGTAACCCAGCTGGATCTGCTTGATCTTGAAGTAGTCACCCTTGAAGATGTTGGCGGTTGAACTCCAGAAGTTGGTGTCCTGCTTGATGCTGGCGATAGAAGGTATTGTAGCGTTGGTGTTCTGAGGAGTCCAGGCATTCTCATAGAAGTAAGCGAGTGAGTTGATACGAGGGTGCTCTGTACGGTATACGCAAGGCATAATAACGTTTCCTGCTGCACCGCTTCCGAATATGATCATATCGAATGCTCTCCAAGCGAGGTTGATGGTAAGACCGTAGGTGATGTTGGCGATAGTGTTTCCTACGTCCTTGAGGTCCTTCTCAGAAACGAGTTCTGATGAAGCAACGGTCTTTCCTTCTCCGTTAATGAAGCGAGGCTCACCTGTAGACTTGTCTACGCCTGCATACTCGAATGCCCTCATATACCAGGTTGAGTGTCCCTGCTCGAATGAAGGCATAGCCAGGAAGTTGGAGAAGTTTGAACCGTTCTGACGGCCCACTGTAGGCTCCAGGTAGGTTACCACGTTATCAAGGGTTGAGAAGTTGCCGTTTACGCTGTAGCGGAAGTCACCGATCTGGTCCTGCCAGCCAAGTTCCATCTCAAGACCCTGGTTGCGGATGGCTCCTGCGTTAACGGTGCTGCTTGTAACACCAGCCTCTGCGATAGGAGTGATGTTCACGATGAGTCCGTCAGTGTCCTTGATGAAGTAGTCGACACCCAATGTGAGCCTGTTGCCGAGGAAGCGGGCGTCCATACCGAAATCAGTCTGTATGGATGTCTCCCACTTGAGGTCGGGGTTGGCTACACCTTTAGGACGTGAACCGTAAGTAAGTGTATTATTATTAGGGTCATACTGGTAAGTGGTCGTCCTCTTTTCAATAGAAGTAGCGTACTGGTAGTTTCTTGCAACGGCGATGTTACCGTTCTTACCCCAGGATGCACGGAACTTGAGGAAGTCAAGGGAAACGGCATCCTTTACGCCTGCGAACCAAGGCTCGCTGCTTACCGTCCAACCTACTGATACTGAAGGGAAGTATCCCCAGCGAACTTTCTTGGAAAGCTTTGAGGAGTCGAATGCGTCGGCACGGAAGTTAACCTGGGCGCTGTAACGGTTGTCATATGAATAGGTGAGACGGCCGAAGTATGAGATCTGGGTTGCCTCACTCGGAGTTCCAGTCGCGCTCTTTATGGCATTCGCGTGAATATAATCATTATTCAAATAGCGGTAGTTGGGAGCGTAGTTCTTGAGGATCTCGGATCCGGTGATGGATCCGTTAACACCCATGCTAGCGTTGTATGTATACGACATACCTGCCATCGCTCCGATAGCGTGCTTGCCAAGGTTTACATTATAGTTGGCGAAGTTCTCCCACTGATAGTAGTAGTTCTGGTTGGAGTTATTGGTAAGCTCATAGTTCTCATAGTACAACTTGGAGTTCAGGTAGTAAGGATCAACATAGTTGGTTGAATAACCCTGACCGATCCTGTAACCGAAACGGGAGGTGAATACCAGGCCCTTGAACGGGGTGATGTTGGCGTATACGGTTCCACGTACGTTGAATCCCTCGGAGGTGTTGTTGTTACGGTCGCGGAATACAAGAGGGTTACCACCGTCTCCCTCCTCCATCTTGGAGGTGGCGTAGTAGTATCCCTGCTCGTTCTTGTATACCTGCATTCCTCTCTCGATGGCTGACTTCATTCCTCCAGGCAACTGTGACTCGTCTGTGTAGTATACAGGGGTGAGAGGGTCGATGACGAGGGTACCAAGCAGTGAGGTACCGTTGGCACCATTACTGTACTCTGAGTGCTCTGATACGGCACCGCTCTCGTAGCGCTCGATTGAGGTGTTGGTTCCGATGGTGAACCAGGGCTTGATCTTATAGTCGGCGTTGATCTGGGCTGTGAGGCGCTTATAGAAGTCCTTGCTGCCCTTAACCATACCGTCCTGGTCAACATAAGTGAGGGCTACATAGTATGAACCCTTCTCGCTTCCTGACTGAGCTCCTACGGTAGCGCGGTGGTTGATACCGAGTCCGTAAACTGCATCTGCCCAGTTGGTGTCGGTCTTGCCGTCCCAAATACCTTTGGTGATGAGGTCTTCCTTTGAGGTTACATAGCCGGCCTGAGTCATCCAGTCGATGTACTGCTCGGCGTTCATAACCTTTGCGTGGTGGCCGAGGCGGTTCAGGTCTATCTGATACT
>JAFRXC010000015.1 GCA_017437825.1 Bacteroidales bacterium | reverse complement strand
TCCCAGGAACGACTCCAGGCCCCGTGCCAGCGTTCAGTCAGGAGCTAACGTGAACAAGATCGTGGCAAAGCCCAGGACAGAGCAGAGAGTTGATCCGAAGCCCGCTCCCAAGGCAGCGCCCAGGAACTCGGCAAGCGCCAACCGCCCGACTGTAGCAGCCAATTCCACCAGAAATTCCGCTCCTCAGACCCGCAGCGCAGGAAGCGCAAGCCGCTCTAACAGCGCAAGCCGCGGCAACGGCGGAGGAGCTCCCGCAAGAGGAAGGTAACTTCTTGAACATACATATGAAAAAGTGGCCTCGCGGTCACTTTTTTTTATGCCCCGACATTGCTATCTTTGTGCTGCTATGAAGATTCTTATAATTGACGACGAACGCTCCATCAGGAATTCCCTCAAGGAAATCCTCGGGGACGAAGGACACGAAGTAGAAGTAGCAGAAGACGGCGCCACCGCTATAAAGATGGTGGACAAAGACAAGTACAACGCCATTTTCTGCGACATAAAGATGCCCGGTATGGACGGAATGGAAGTCCTTGACAAACTGGTGTCAATGGGCATAGATTCGGCCATAATCATGATCTCCGGCCACGGGGACATAGACACCGCCGTGGAGTGTATGAAGAAGGGTGCCTTCGACTTCATCCAGAAGCCGCTGGACCTCAACAGAATACTCATAACCCTCAAGAACTCCACAGAAAGGGCTTCCCTGGTAAGGGAGAACAAGATTCTGAAAAAGAAGATATACGGAGCGGATATGATAGGCAACTCCGCGCCGATGGAGCACATCAAGGCTATGATAGCCAAGGTGGCGCCTACGGATGCGCGCGTCCTCATAACAGGCCCCAACGGCTCCGGAAAGGAGCTTGTGGCCCGCAACCTGCACCAGCAGAGCCTCCGCAGCGCAATGCCCTACATCGAGGTCAACTGCGCGGCAATCCCCTCTGAATTGATAGAAAGTGAACTTTTCGGCCACGAAAAAGGTTCATTCACATCTGCCGTCAAGCAGCACAAGGGCAAATTCGAGCAGGCCAATGGCGGAACCCTGTTCCTGGACGAAATTGGAGATATGAGCCTGGCGGCGCAGGCCAAGGTGCTGCGCGTGCTTCAGGAGCGCAAGCTTTCCCGCGTGGGCGGCGACACCGACATTGAGGTGGACGTCCGCGTGGTGGCCGCCACCAACAAGAACCTCCAGCAGGAAATCGAGAAAGGCAACTTCCGCGAAGACCTCTACCACAGGCTCAGCGTCATCCTGATACGCGTGCCCTCTCTGGACGAGCGCAAAGACGACATCCCCGCCCTGATAAACTACTTCAGCGAAGCTTGCTTCGACAAGGGAATGACCAGGAAAACCTTCTCGGACGAGGCCGTCAAGATGCTCCAAGCCAAATCCTGGCCCGGAAACGTCCGTGAACTTAACAATGTGGTGGAAAGGCTGCTGATCCTGGGAGGATCCACAATCAGCGCCCAGGATGTCAAAGACTTTGTGAACTTATAGAGCGCTCGTATTCTTCCTGGGCCCTCTGCACCGATACAGATTTCTTAAGCACGAATCCCGCGCCAAGGTACTTGGTGCGCACGTCGGCGTCGGCCGCAAGCGACTCCGGAGTGCCTTCCTGAAGGATGGTCCCCTCGTAGAGGAGATATGCCCTGTCGGTGATGGCCAGGGTCTCTCCCACGTTATGGTCGGTGATTATGACTCCGATATTCTTGTACTTGAGCTTGGCGATGATGTACTGGATGTCCTCCACGGCAATGGGGTCGACTCCGGCGAAAGGTTCGTCCAGGAGGATGAACTTGGGGTCTATGGCCAGGGCGCGGGCTATCTCGGTACGGCGTCTCTCGCCTCCTGAAAGCTGGATTCCCAGGCTCTTGCGCACCTTGGACAGGTTGAACTCGGCTATCAACTCTTCCAGGCGCTTGTAGCGCTGCTCGCGGGGAATGTGGTTCATCTCCATTACGGAGAGGATGTTATTCTCCACTGTCATCTTGCGGAAGACAGAGGCCTCCTGGGGAAGGTATCCGAGGCCCTTCTGGGCCCTCTTGTACATAGGCAGCCCTGTAATGTCCTCCTCGTCAAGGAAAATACGGCCGGCATTAGGTTCTATCTGGCCTGTCATCATATAGAAACTGGTGGTCTTTCCGGCTCCGTTAGGGCCCAGGAAGCCTACTATCTCTCCCTGTTCCACTTCCATCGAAACGCCTTTGACCACGGTTCTCATTCCGTATTTCTTGACTATGTTCTCGCAACGCAGTTTCATATAGCTACTGTTAAATGTCCAATTCCAAATCTATCACCAGGTTCTTGAATTCCTGATTCTTCTCCATCAAGTCCTGTGCCTTCTCCGAAGGCAGGTATTTCTCCTTTGGCTGCTCCACGTACGGCTTTACGCCTACTTCCAGACGAACCTTCTTGGAAGAAAGTTCCTTCTGGATCTTGCCTTCCATCTCCAGCAGTTTCTTTTCTTTTATCCAGGACTGCTGGGATACGTTATCCACCTGGAAAAGCAGCAGCCTGTCATTGTCGTCCCCGCTGATTTCAAGGTTGGCGTTCTTCATTGCCACGGCGAGCCTGGGCTGGGCCTGGAGGTAGGAGTCTGATATCTTTACCCACGCGGCGCGGAGTTCATCGTCCGAAGGCAGGGACGACTCCGTACCGGCAGTCTCCTCTGCCTGGGACTCCTGCTTTGCGCCGCCGCTCATCAAGGCCGAGAGGGACAGCCCGGCGGCCTTCTTCACGGAGGCGCGCTTTACGGGAGCCGCGGTCGGCTGGTCTGAGCCTGCTGAGACGGCCGTAACAGGAGCCGCGGGAGTTTCCTGCGGCTGAGGAGCCTTGGCGGGGGCCGCCGGTTCTGCAGGCTGCGCGGCCTTCACGGGCTCCGGCCTTGCGGCCGGTGCGGGCGCCTGGACAGGCGCTGCCGCGGGCTTGCCCTGCGCCGCCTCCGAAGGAACCCCCTTCAGGAAGGCCAGACGCATCAGCGTTATCTCTATGTGCAGGCGCTGGTTCACGGCCATCCTGTATCCAGCCTCGCACTGGCTTATGAGGTTGAGCCCGTCGTACAGGAACTGCAGGGAGCACTTGGAAGCCTGGTCGGCATATCTCTGGCGTATGGAATCAGGATAATCCAGGAGGGATTCAAGACCGCCCGTCTTGCTGACGATCAAATCCCTGAAATGCGTTCCCAGGGAGGATATGAAGTACTGGGCGTTGAAGCCTTTTGCCAGGATTTCGTCAAATGTGAGCAACGCCTTGGCGTGGTCAGACGCCAGGAAGGCGTCCACCAGGGAGAATCCGTACTCGTAATCAAGTACGTTCAGGTTCTCTATGACGCTGTCGTAAGTGATGTCAGTGCCGCAGAAAGCCACCGTCTGGTCGAAGATGGTCAGGGCGTCGCGCATCGACCCGTCCGCCTTGCGCGCAATCACGTGAAGGGACTCATCCTCTATGCCCACGCCTTCCTTGTCCGCAATGATCCTGAGGCTGCGGACCATATCCATTATGCTGATACGGTTGAAATCGTATATCTGGCAGCGGGACAGTATTGTAGGGATTACTTTGTGCTTCTCTGTGGTGGCCAGGATGAATATTGCGTATGCCGGCGGCTCTTCCAAGGTCTTCAGGAAAGCGTTGAAGGCCTGGTTGCTGAGCATATGTACCTCGTCGATTATATATACGCTGTAACGCCCGGTCTGCGGCGGAATCTGCACTTTTTCTATCAGGTCCCTCATCGCGTCCACGCCGCTGTTGGAGGCGGCGTCAAGCTCGTAAATGCAGTACGAACGGCCCTCCGCAAAGGACCTGCAGGACTCACACTCTCCGCAGGGCTCGAAGTCCGGGGAAGGGTTGGAGCAGTTTATAGCCTTTGCAAAAATGCGTGCGGTACTGGTTTTGCCTACACCTCTTGGACCGCAGAAAAGATACGCGTGGGCAAGCTGCCCCCTGGCTATGGAATTCTTGAGAGTCCTGGCTATGTTGTCCTGCCCTACAAGCGTCTGGAAAGAGCTTGGACGGTACTTGCGGGCTGATACTATAAAATCTGACATAACATACAAATGTAAGTATTATTTTGTGTATTTTTGTTCGTATGAAAAAGATTTGCCTTCTTCTGATCTGTATGGTTCTGCTGCCGTGTCTCTGCCTGGGGCAAGCCAAGATTTACACCAAAAAAGTCAAGCTTAGCGACTTCCCCACAAAGACCACCAAGATAGTCCTCACGGGGAACGACCTGCTGGACAGCCCCCTCAAGGAAGAGATAGCACGCCGCTGGCGCATTTCCCCCTATGAGTTCTGCGAACCCGAAGAATACGACGGCATAAAGAAGAGCACAGACTACTATTTCATCCGCATGGTTGACATAAACGGAGTGACTTCAATGTCGCTGTCAAAAGAAGGCCTGGAGGTGATAAACCTCCCCTATTGCACCGCAGGAGACCCTTCCGGGCGCGAAATCCTCTTTATGCCCGCCTTCATCGACATCCTACAGACCTACGTCCTGGACTCCATCAATTCCGATATGACCGGTTACCTCGGCCTGAAGAGCTACACCAAGAACATGTTAGGCGGCGGAGACTACAGGGTATACATCTCCAGGGAAGACCTGGCCGCCAGTGCAGACTCCAAGTGGGAGCAGAAAGACATTTTCATAGTGGACGAGGACGACGCCGACGACATATTCCTGGAAGAGCGTGAGAACGCCCTTGTCAGCTACTGCGTAAAACCCGCCCCCGGAAGCAAGAAGCGCAACTGCTACGTCTTCCTAATAGATGCAAAAAGCCACAAGCTGTATTTCTTCGCCTCTCACAAGGCCTCCGACAAGAACTGCGGCTTCACTTCCTCAGACATGAATTTCATATACGGGTTCAAGAAGAAATGATAACTGGCAAGACCCCTGACGGAATGCTCTACGCAGTGAAGAGAAGCGGCTCCGCGGCCGCGTACTGCTCGCTGAGCATACGTTGCGGGACAAGGGACGAGGAAGGCTATCACAGCGGCATAGCCCATTTCATAGAGCACACCATTTTCAAGGGTACTGCAAAACGCAGCGCCTCCAGCATCAACAGTTGTCTGGACCGCCTGGGAGGGGAACTCAACGCCTTCACCACCAAAGAAGAGATAGTGCTTCACGCCACCGTCCTCAAGGAAGACGCCAGGAAAGCCGCGGGGCTCCTCTGGGAGCTTGCCACCTGCCCCACCTTCCCCGAGAAGGAGATAGAGAAAGAGAAAAGCGTGGTGATAGAAGAAATCAACGCCTACAAGGACAGCCCCGCCGACGACGTCTACGACAAGTTCGAAGAGCTGCTTTTCCAGGACTCCCCCCTCGGCCGCCCCATCCTTGGCACCGTGGCGTCAGTCAAGAAAATCACCTCCGAAGAGATGATCCGATTCGCCCGCGAGAACTTCACCCCCGACAGGATGGCAATGACCATTGTGGCCGACCTGGACGAAAAAAAGATGGAGAGTTACATATGCAGTTTGACAAAACCATAGACAAGCGCAACCACGAAGTCAACGCGGTGATTGGCGCCGTCGCCCCTTCTCTCTACGACGAGAGAGAGCGCATAGCCGCCGTGCTGCTTGCAAACATCCTCGGAGGTCCTGCATCCAACTCCCTCCTCAACAACCTTCTCCGGGAAAAGAACGGATGGGTATACAACGTGGAATGTTCCTACACCCAGTACAGTGACAGTGGAATAATGGCCATAAGCATAGGCTGCGACAAGGCCAACCTGGACAAATGCCTGGCTGCCATATACAGGACCATAGCCAAGATGCAGGAACAGCCACTTTCCCCTGGAAAACTCAAAGCTGCAAAGAAGCAGCTGATAGGCCAGCTGGCCATCAGTTCAGACAGCGGCGAAACCCAGTGCCTCGCAATGGGCAAAAGCCTTCTGGCATTCGGAAAGATAAGCACTTTCCAGGAAGACCGCGCCCGCATTGAGGCCGTCACCGCCCAGGAACTGCAAGAAACAGCCCGGAGCATTTTTGCCCCGGGCAAGATATCGAAACTGGTCTATCTCTAGTCCATAGGGTATTTCACACCCCATTCCTTGCGCAGCGCGTCCATCTGCTCCATTATGGCGATGGTCTCGGCGTGCGGCATATACGGAGACTCCAGAAGCCCCTTCTCAAGGGCGTCCTTGCAGGCAAGCACCTGATGCTCGTATCCGGTGACCTGTCCCTCGGGCGGGAAGTACTCCCCTATCATCTTGTAATCAGCGTCGTATACCCGGGCTGCCTGAGGGCAGTTTATGTTGTCCACAACTATATAGGCATCCTCGCCCACTATCAGGCCCTCGCGGTTGCAGCGGGCGATGGCGCTGGATACCAGGTTGGCCATCTTGCCGTCGGCATACTGAAGGGTTATGGTCTCGTACATATCCATTCCTGTAGGTCCCAGGACGCAGGTGGAGTCAGTCTTGACGATATCGGTGCCGTAGAACATACGGGCGAAGTTGAGGCAATATACTCCAAGGTCAAGCAGGGCGCCGCCGCACAGGTCAGGACGCAGGATGCGCTCCTTGAACTCCATAGAATAGCAGAGGCTGGCGTAGAGCAGGCGCGGACGGCCTATGGCTCCGTTCTTTATCAAATCCATTATCTTGAGTGACAAAGGCATATATCGGGTCCAGATGGCCTCTGTGATGAATACTCCCTTGCTCTCGGCAAGGGCGATGAGCTCCTTGGCCTCTCGGGCATTGGCGGTGAAGGCCTTCTCGCACAGTACCGGCTTGCCGGCTTCTATAGCCAGCTTGGAATGGGCAAAGTGATGAGAATGAGGTGTGGCTATATATACCAGGTTAACCTCAGGATCCTGAACCAGCTCTTCATAGCTGCCATACGCCCTGGGAACGCCCCATTCCTTGGCAAAGAACTCAGCCTTTTCAAGGTTGCGGGAAGCGACAGCATATAGGATTACTTCAGGATTCTTGAGCCCGGTAAGGGTCTCGGCCATCTTGTCGGCTATCCAGCCGGCTCCGATAATTCCTAATTTAATGGTCATAAAAGAAAGTGGATTAGATTACAGACCACAATATACAGAAAAAGTATTAATTTTAGGTCAAACTATG
This sequence comes from Bacteroidales bacterium, assembly GCA_017437825.1. Taxonomy (GTDB): domain Bacteria; phylum Bacteroidota; class Bacteroidia; order Bacteroidales; family UBA932; genus Cryptobacteroides. Next base: position 31,858 of record JAFRXC010000015.1, on the reverse strand, counting down.
ACCTGATGGAGACTGAACTTGAAAAATATATAAGGGAACACAGTACGGCGCAGGGAGAGGCCCTGGAATGGATAGAGAAGCAGACTAACATCCGCACAAACTATCCTCAGATGCTGTCCGGAGCCGTGCAGGGCCGTTTCCTCACTATGATGGTGGAGCTTACTGGCGCCAGGGACATACTTGAGATAGGCACTTTCACCGGATACTCCGCCGTCTGCCTTGCAAACGGCCTTCACGGAAAAGGCCACGTACACACACTGGAAATAAACGACGAACTTGAAGACCTCACCCGCGAGGGCTGGCGCAAAGCCGGGGTGGAAAACCTTATTTCCCTTCACATAGGAGACGCCCGGGATATCCTTGAAACCCTCCCGGGGCCTTTCGACCTGATATACATAGACGCCAACAAACGTGAGTACTCCCAGTACTACGACCTCGTCATAGACAAACTCCGTCCAGGCGCCCTCCTCCTTGTTGACGACGTGCTCCTTGGAGGCAAGGTCTACGAGCCCGACCCGTCCTGCGACAAGCAGACTCAGGGGCTGCTGGCTTTCAACGACAAAATAGCGAAAGACCCCCGCGTGGAAGTTGCGATACTTCCAATACGCGACGGTCTTTCAGTTATCCGCAAGAAAGGCTAGCCCACCTGGGCCCCGTTGTCAACCACCTCCTGAGGGGTGATGAAACGCATCTTTCCGTCTTTCTGGGCGGCCATAAGGATCATTCCCTTAGACTCTATCCCCTTTATCATCCTGGGCTTGAGATTGGCCAGGATGCATATCTGCTTGCCTACCATATCCTCGGGAGAATAGTACTGGGCGATGCCAGAAACTATTGTCCTGCGGTCTATTCCGGTATCTATGGTGAGCTTGAGGAGCTTGTCTGTCTTGGGCACCTTCTCGGCCTCCAGCACCGTAGCGGTGCGGATGTCCATAGCCTGGAACTGCTCGAAGGTCACCTCTTCTTTCTGAGGCTCCACGGGAGCGGCGGCTGCCTCAGCTGCCAGGTGCTCCGCCTTTGAGGCGGCAAGCTTTGCAAGCTGAGCCTCTATCTGGTCGTCCTCCACCTTGGTGAAGAGCAATTCGGCAGCACCAATCTGGTGTCCCTCCTCCAGAATTCCCAGCTCGGAGATGCTGTCCCAGGAAGGGTTGCAGTCGAGCATCTTGCGAAGGCGGGCACACGCGAACGGAGTGAAAGGCTCGAACGCAACGGCCAGGTGAGCGCAGAGCTGCAGCGACACGTTGAGTATGGTGGCCGTACGTTCCATATCTTCCTTGGCCACCTTCCAAGGCTCGGTATCTGAAATATACTTGTTACCGACGCGGGCAATCCCCATTGCATCCTTGAGAGCCTCGCGGAAGTGATAAGTCTCTATGTTCCTTTCAAGAGAAGCCTTGAGGGCGGGAACCTCGGCTAGGGCTGCCCTGTCTATGTCCTGAAGGGTTCCGACAGGCGGGACCTTTCCACCGAAATATTTGTGTGTCAGCACAACAGCCCTGTTGACGAAGTTTCCGAACACGGCTACGAGTTCCGAGTTGTTGCGAGTCTGGAAGTCCTTCCAGCTGAAGTCGTTGTCCTTGGTCTCAGGAGCGTTTGCCGTAAGCACGTAACGCAGGGCGTCTTCCTTTCCGGGGAAATCCTGCACGTACTCGTGCGCCCATACGGCCCAGTTGCGGGAAGTGGAGATCTTGTCTCCCTCAAGGTTCAGGAACTCGTTCGCAGGCACGTTCTCAGGAAGGATGAATCCGTCTCCGTATGCTTTGAGCATGGACGGGAAAACAATGCAGTGGAAAACTATGTTGTCCTTGCCGATGAAATGAACCAGCTTGGTATCCGGGCTCTTCCACCATTTCTCCCAGCTGTCCGGAAGGAGTTCCTTTGTGTTGGAAATGTAACCGATAGGTGCGTCGAACCATACGTACAGCACCTTGCCCTCGGCTCCCTCTACCGGGACGGGTACGCCCCAGTCCAGGTCGCGCGTCACGGCACGGGGCTGCAGACCGGAATCCAGCCAGCTTTTCACCTGACCGTAAACATTGGTGCGCCACTCCTTGTGTCCTTCCAGTATCCACTGGCGAAGCCACTGCTCGTCGCGGTCAAGAGGAAGGTACCAGTGGGTGGTCTTCTTCTTGATGGGCTGGGCACCGCTGAGCTTGGACTTGGGATTGATGAGCTCTTCAGGCGAAAGGGTGGAACCGCATTTCTCGCACTGGTCGCCATAGGCTCCCTCAGAACCGCACTTGGGGCAGGTGCCCACTATGTAGCGGTCTGCCAGGAAGGTCTTTGCCTCGGGATCGTAGTATTGCTCGCTCTCGCGGGTTATGAACTTGCCGGAATCGTAGAGCCTCTTGAAGAACTCTGAGGCGGTCTGCGCGTGTATCTTGGATGAAGTCCTTCCGTACACGTCAAAGTTGATTCCCAGCGCCTTGAAACTGTCCTTGATTATATTGTGATACTTGTCCACTATGTCCTGGGGCGAGCAACCCAGCTGACGGGCCTTTATGGTGATGGGCACGCCGTGCTCGTCGCTGCCGCACACATAAAGCACTTCCTTTCCGCGGAGGCGGAGGTAACGGACATAGATGTCGGCCGGAACGTAAACTCCGGCAAGGTGACCTATGTGAATGGGCCCGTTCGCATAAGGAAGGGCGCAGGTGACAAGCGTTCTCTTGAAATTTTCTGCCATATCTAATGCAACTCTTTGTTAACCGCTTTTTTTGCGGCCTGCAAGTTAAGAATTTCTGTCAAAATATCGTTCTCCTCGCCGGGTTTTGCCGACGCCAGGGCCGCATTGAGGTCCGAAATCCGGCTTTCTATCTTGCGGTCCATATACTTGAGTATGGTCTGCGGGACATACTTTACCAGCCAGGAAGACTTTGTGGTAAGGGCATTGCGGAAGTTCTCTATGGTAAGCTGATACCGCTCCATTGACAGCTGAGACACCACGAAAGCCACCACCCTGTCCGGGGAGTTGAGAAGAGTCTTGAGTATGTCGTTCTGGCTGTAACCTTGGGCATAACCCTCCATATATGCCTCGTACACTCTCTGGTAAGCCTTGTTAAGCAGGCCGTCGCCGTCTGCCTCCAGCGAAGCCGAGATGAACTCGGCCACCGTGGCCTTGTCATCTTCGGAGCCTGAATAATACTTTGAGTCGCTGGAGAAATCCAGGGTGTCGCGCCCGTATTGGAGGAGGAACCAGAGCAGGTCCCTTTCGGTAGAGGCGACAATCTTGTTCTCTTCCAGGCTCTGCATCGTTATCTCTTCCTGACGCTGTTCCGGAGCCTGGTAACCAGGGTATTCATCCGGCAGTGGAGGCAGCTGTGCCGCTTTCCTGCGAGCCTCGCGCTCCTTCTCCTTGCGCTCGTCCGCCATCATCTTGCGCCTGGTGGAGGATATGCGCGTGAACAGGATGCTCTGGTCTATGTCAAACTTGTCGGACACCGCCTGTACATACACCGTGCGCTTCACCGCATCGGATATGTTTGCTATGGTGTCCGCTATCTCATTAATAAGGTTAGCCTTGCGGATGGGGTCCTTGCCGGCATCCTTCATCAGGAGTTCCGCCTTGAAGTTGATGAAGTCCTGTTCGTGGGTGCCTATGAATTCCTGCACCTCGGCAAGGCTGTGCTTGCGGGCGTACGAATCAGGGTCGTCCCCGTCGGGAATCAGCACTATCCTCACGTTCAGGTCCTCTTTCAGGACCATATCGATACCTCTGATGGCGGCGTGGATTCCGGCGGAGTCTCCGTCGTACATTATTGTGACGTTGTCCGTGAACTTCTTTATCAGGCGTATCTGCTCTATGGTGAGGGAAGTACCGCTGGAAGCCACCGTATTGCGGATTCCCAGTTGATGCATTGACAGGACGTCCAGATAACCCTCGACCAGGTAGCATTTGTTCTGGCGGGAAATCTCACCCTTGGCGTGATAAATACCGTAGAGGGTGCTGCGCTTGACGTAGATTTCGGACTCCTGCGAGTTTACGTATTTTCCTACATTAAGTTCTTTATAATCAGAACGAAGGGTACGGCATCCGAACGCAATGACCCTGCCGCTGACAGTCTGAATCGGGAACACGACCCTGTCGTAGAAGCGGTCCGACAGGGTACCGTCGTCCCTGCGGTTGCACAAGCCGGTATCCAGGAGATACTCGGCCTTGAAACCCGCCTCGGACGCGGCGTCCGCGAGGGCGTGCCTGGAGGTAGGCGCCCATCCCAGGCCGTATTCGTCTATGGTGGAATCTTCAAGGCCCCTGCTCTTGAAGTAGGCGAGGCCTACGTTGCGGCCCTCGGACGTCTCGCGCAGGCGCTTGGCATAGAACTTCTGGGCGAACTCAGACACCAGCATCAGGCTCTCCCTGCGCTGGCGCTGCGCTATGTCCTCGGCCGTCTCCTCCTTCTCTATGATTTCTATGTTGTATTTACGGGCGAGATACCTCAGGGCCTCCACGTATGTGCAGTGCTCGTGCTCCATGACGAATCCCACCGCGGTACCGGACTTGCCGCAGCCGAAACACTTGTAGATTCCCTTTGACGGGGAAACGTAGAAAGAGGGGGTCTTCTCGTTATGGAAGGGGCAGCAGGCCACATAATTGGCCCCGCGCCTCTTTAGGGTAACGAAGTCGCTGACGACATCCACAATCCGGGCGGTGTCCAGAATTATGCCTACGGTATCTTGAGGGATCATCTGTCAGGACGCTATTTCACACAAAAACTTGATCCTGGCAAGCCGTATCTCCATTTCTTCGTAATCGGGCTCCAGGGCAGCTATGGCATCCTGGAGGGAATCGGACTCTGCCTCCTCCTTGAAATAGTCCAGAATCTCCTGCACCACGTCGTCGTCCACTTCCTGGCGGATGTAGTAGTCGAGGTTCAGCTTGGTGCCGGTGGCTACTATGGCCTCTATTTCGTTCATCACGTCTTCTACCTCCAGTCCGCGGGCCTCCGCTATGTCCTCCAGAGGGAGCTGGCGGTCTATGCTGCGGATGATGTAAACCTTGTTCTCGGACTTGCTGGGAGCCGATTTCATCACGAAGTCGTCCGGGCGGGTTATCTCGTTCTGCTCTACATATTTCTTTATGAGATCTACGAATTCAGCCCCGAACTTGCGGGCCTTGCCCTCTCCCACTCCCTGGCAGTTTTTAAGTTCGTCCACCGTAATTGGATAGAGGATGGACATATCTTCCAGGGCAGGGTCTCCGAATATGATCCACGGCTGGAGTTTCAGGCGGCGGCCCATATCCTTGCGCAAGTCCTTGAGCATTGAAAGCAGGACGGGGTCTCCCCCTCCGCCTCCCGCCTTGAGGGCGGCGGCAGCTTCGTCATCGTCGTCATCGTCAGCGTAGCCGTCAGGGAACACCCTGTCTTCCACAAGCTTGAGCTCGACGGGATTCTGGTAGAATTCCTCCCCCTTGGGTGTCACGAAAATGAGGCCGTAAGTCTCTATCTCCTTCTCCAGCAGATGGGCAATGAGGCCCTGGTGTATGACAGTGCACCAGAACTTCTCGCTGTGGCCCGCTCCCTTGCCGAAAAGGGGCAGTTTGTCGTGGTGATAGGAGGTTATTGCCGCATTCTTGTTTCCGGCCAGGATGTTTGCCAGGTGCTCAATCTTGAAGTGCTCAGGAAGCGACTTTATCAGCTCTATAACCAGGCACATCTCCTTTCGGCCGTCGAAAGTGGCCTTTGGATGAAGGCAGTTGTCGCAGTTCTCGCAGTTGTCCTGTTCATACTCCTCACCGAAATAATTGAGGAGGAGCTTGCGGCGGCAGGTGCTGGATTCAGAATACGCCACCACCTCCGAAAGCAGCTGGCGGCCGATTTCCTGCTCGGACACGGGCTTGCCCTGCATGAACTTCTCCAGTTTCTGAATATCCTTGTAACTGTAATAGGTTATGCACTGGCCTTCCTTTCCGTCACGGCCTGCACGGCCTGTTTCCTGGTAGTAACTCTCAATGCTCTTGGGAATGTCGTAATGGATCACGAAGCGCACGTCAGGCTTGTCTATTCCCATTCCGAAGGCTATGGTGGCCACTATCACGTCTATCTCTTCCATCAGGAACAAGTCCTGGTTCTCAGTCCTTGTCTTAGCGTCGAGACCCGCATGATACGGCCTGGCCTTTATGCCGTTGATTTCCAACAGCTGCGCCATTTCCTCAACTTTCTTGCGGCTGAGGCAGTAGATGATGCCGGACTTGCCGGCGTTCTTGCGGATGAACCTGATGATGTCTTTCTCCGGCTCTATCTTCTCACGCACCTCGTAATACAGGTTGGGGCGGTTGAAGGAAGACTTGAATATGGCCGCATCGGGAATGCCCAGGTTCTTGAGGATGTCGCTCTGCACCTTGAGGGTGGCAGTTGCGGTAAGGGCTATGATGGGCGCCCTGCCTATCTCTTCCACTATGGCCCTGATGCGGCGATATTCCGGACGGAAGTCGTGTCCCCACTCAGAAATACAGTGAGCTTCGTCAACGGCGTAGAAAGACACCTTGATTTCCTTGAGAAGGGTTATGTTGTCAGACTTGGTAAGGGATTCCGGCGCAACGTAGAGCAGCTTGGTGCGGCCTGAAAGAAGGTCTTCGCGGACCTCGGAAATCTGCTGGCGGGAGAGGGAAGAATTCAGGAAATGGGCTATGCAGCTGTTGCCCGACTCGAAACCGCGGATGGCATCCACCTGGTTCTTCATCAGGGCGATGAGCGGAGAGATTACAATGGCTGTTCCCTCCATCAGGAGGGCGGGAAGCTGGTAACAAAGGGACTTGCCGCCGCCGGTGGGCATTAGCACGAACGCATCATTGCCCTCCACCAGGTGAGCTATTATCCTCTCCTGGTCACCCTTGAACGTATCATAGCCGAAGAATTCCTTCAGCTTTGAGCGAACAGCCAATGAATCAAGCATAGTGTCAGTCTAGTTTGTGGATAGCCAGTCCTGAACGGAGCTTGGGCTCGAACCACGTAGTTTTAGGCGGCATTATCTTGCCGTTGTCGGCAATGTCGATCAGTTGCTGCATAGACACCGGATAAAGGGCGAATGCGACTCTCATCTCGCCGCTGTCAACCCTGCGGCAGAGTTCTCCGAGTCCCCTGATTCCGCCCACGAAATCTATCCTGTTGTCCGTGCGGAGGTCTTTTATTCCAAGTATCTTGTCCAGCACCAGGTTGGAAAGGATGGTCACGTCCAGCACCCCGATGGGGTCTGAATCGTCATACCTGCCGGGCTTTGCGGTGAACGAATACCACTCCCCGTCAAGATACATTGAGAAATTGTGCAGGGCCTTGGGGTGGCAGATGTCCTTACCCGCAGGCTCCACGACGAAGTCTTCTGACAGTTTGTCCAGGAAAGCATCCTTGTCCAGCCCGTTCAGGTCCTTTACCACGCGGTTGTAGTCTATGATCTTGAGCTGGGTCTCAGGGAAGCAGACGGCCATGAAGAAGTTGTACTCCTCATTGCCGGTATGATTGGGGTTCTGGGCCCTCTTCTCGGCTCCCACGCGGGCTGCGGCGGCCGTGCGGTGATGGCCGTCAGCCACGTAGAAGGCATCCACGCGGGTGGTGAAGATTTCCGTGATGCGGGCTACGTCGGCGTCATTGTCTATCACCCAGAATTCGTGGGTGAAATTGTTCTCGTCCACGAAGCGGCACTCGGAAGGCCCGGCGACGGTCTTCTCCACTATACGGGAGAGTTCGGGATCGTCCTTGTAGGCGAAGAAGACGGGCTCGATGTTGGCGTTCTGGATGCGGATGTGCACCATCCTGTCGTCCTCTTTCTTCTTGAGGGTGAGCTCGTGCTTCTTGATTATGCCGTTGGCGTAGTCGTCGGTGTGGGCGCAGAGCACCAGGCCGTACTGAGTCCTGCTGCCCATTGTCTGGGCATAGACGTAATAGCACTCCTTGGGGTCCTGCACCAGCCAGCCGCGCTGCTGCCAAAGCTTGAAATTCTCCACGGCCTTCTGGTACACCCTGGGGTCGTTCTCTTCCAGGATGGGGTCGAAGTCAATTTCAGGCTTGGTTATATGCAGCAGGGATTTCTCCCCCGCCATCTTGAGCGCCTCCTCTGAATTGAGGACGTCATAAGGCGGGGAAGCAATCTGCTCTGCAAGTGATTTCGCAGGCCTTACGGCCGCAAAAGGTTTTACTCTTACCATCAGGATTAGAATTTGTTAACCTGGAAGCGTGTGCAACCGTCAGCGAAGAAGCCGACAATCTGGTTGGCTGCTGCAAGTCCGGCGTTCATGTTGGCCTCTGCAGTCTGGGCACCCATCTTCTTAGGGGTTGCGAACACCCTTGCGCCGAATTTCTCCTTAAGTTCGGCCAGGTTGTCAGGAGCCACGTCTGTAGCATATTTGAGGTCCGGACGGTCCTCAAGGGCCTTTGCGAGGCCTGCCTCGTCAATGACTTCCTTGCGGGCGGTATTCACCAGGACTCCTCCCTTAGGCATCTTTGTGATGAGGTCATAACCTATTGACTTGACGGTCTGAGGGGTTGCAGGAATATGGATGGATACGTAGTTGCTCTTGGAATACAGTTCATCGAGGTTAACCACGGGCTCTGCTCCGCCTTCTACAATCTTGTCTGAAGGGAGGAACGGATCTATGGCCTTTACCTTCATTCCAAGGGCGGAAGCCTTCTGTCCTACAAGGCGGCCTACGTTTCCAAATGCCTGGATACCCACGGTCTTGCCCAAAAGCTCAGATCCTGTAGAAGGTGTGAACTGGGTGCTGGCCATGTATATCATCATAGCGATTGCAAGCTCTGCAACTGCGTTGGCGTTCTGTCCAGGGGTGTTCATAACCACGATCTTTGCAGCAGATGCCGCCTCAAGGTCAACGTTGTCATATCCGGCGCCTGCCCTTACAACTATCTTGAGCTTAGGGGCTGCGTTGATAACCTCTGCGGTGACTTTGTCGGAACGGATGATGATTGCGTCCACGTCAGCCACTGCTGCCACGAATTCTGCCTGCTCGGCATAGTTTTCAAGCACCACTACCTGGTGTCCTGCACCGGTGAGGATATTCTTGATGCCGCTTACCGCTGCTGCGGAGAACGGTTTCTGGGTTGCTACTAATACTTTCATTTCTTGAGTTTTTCAAATTCCTGCATGCACTCTACCAGGGCGTCTACGTCTTCCTGGCTGCAAGCGTTATACAAAGACGCGCGGAAGCCGCCTACTGAGCGGTGTCCCTTGATTCCTACCAGTCCCTTGCCCTTTGCGAAGGCGAAGAACTCGTCCTGAAGGTCTTCATAGCTGGGAGCCATAACGAAGCATACGTTCATTATTGAGCGGTCTTCCTTGTTGGCGGTTCCTACGAACAGAGGGTTGCGGTCGATTTCGGCATACAGGGTTTCGGCCTTCTTCACGTTGATCTTGTTGATGGCCTCTACGCCTCCCTGTGCCTTGAGCCACTTGAGGGTTTCTGTCATCACCAGGATGGAGAATACAGGAGGGGTGTTGAACATTGAGCCCTTGTCTATATGGGTACGGTAGTCCAGCATGGTAGGCAGGTAACGGCTTACCTTTCCAAGAGCGTCTACTTTAACTATTGCGACTGCTACACCTGCAGGGCCGGCGTTCTTCTGTGCTCCGGCGTAGATGAGGTTGTACTTGCTCACGTCAACGGGACGGCTGAGGATGTCGGAAGACATATCAGCGATGAGGGGAACGGGAGAGTCCAGGTCTTTCCTGATCTCGGTTCCGTAGATGGTGTTGTTGGTGGTGATGTGCAGATAGTCAATATCCGTAGGAATCTCGAATCCCTTGGGGATGAAGGTATAGTTCTGGTCGGCAGAGCTGGCGATGGCATATGCGTCACCGATGCCCTTTGCCTCCTTGAGAGCCTTCTTTGACCACATTCCGGTGTCAAGATAGGCAGCCTTCTTCTCCAGGAAGTTCATAGGAGCCATAAGGAACTCGAGGCTGGCGCCTCCTCCAAGGAACACTACTTCATAGCCGTCAGGTATGTTCAAAAGTTCTTTCCACAATGCACGGCATTCATCCATCGTGGCTTCCCACTCCTTTGTCCTGTGGGAAATGCAAAGAACGGACACTCCTGTGCCCTTGAAATCTTTAATAGCCTCTATAGAGGCATCCAATGCGGCCTGCGGCAGAAGGCAGGGACCTGCATTAAAAACATGTACTTTAGACATTTTGAATGATTAATGATAAATAATTAACTAACCGTTTCTTTAAATCTTCTTCCTGCGAGAGCCTCACCCGTATGTCCATTGAACACGACTGGTCGAAACTCTGGCCGCTCTGGGGAATGTCCATATCCTTGAGGGTTCTCATTACCGGCTCCATTTTCTGGTAGTCGAACTCTATGTGATAGGAGACGGCGGCGGTCTTCTCTATCCTGGTTGCCTGGCCAAGGGCGTCCTGGGTTGCGGTCTTGTACGCCTTAATGAGCCCCGGCACCCCCAGCTTGATACCGCCGAAATACCGTACCACCACTACAAGGATGTCTGAAAGCCCAGCGGAATCTATCTGGGACAAAATAGGGCGGCCCGCCGTGGAGGAGGGCTCGCCGTCGTCGTTCATCCTGTACCTTGCTCCGTCCAGGCCAAGCCTGTATGCGTAGCAGTGGTGACGGGCGTCGTGATACTCTTTCCTCAGGGAGTCTACCAGTTCCTTTACCTGAGCCTCTGTCTCAACAGGATATGCAAAGGAAATGAACCTGCTCCCTTGATCTTTGTACAAGCCGCGGGAGGGCGAGGCTATACTGGTATAAGTATCCTTTATCTCGGCCATTCCTAATTCAAATTTAGTGTTTTTGTTCAGAAAATACAACCTGTTGGAATTATTTTCTAACTTTGCATACGAAAAAACTATTTGTGGAATGACTTATCAGTACAGAGTCACCCTTACGGGTATCAAAGGCTTTTACAGAGTATATCTAATAGACGGGGAAACCTCCCTGTATTCTTTCCATAAGCAGATGCGCGCAGACATGGAGTTCCCTCAGGACCAGCTCATCCTTTTCAAGGGACTGGACTCCTCCGGCAACGTGGTTGCCCGTTTCGGGCTGTTCGACCTGGGCGCCGGCGCAGTAGACCAGATAAGCATTTCACAGACAATCAAGAACGGCATCACCTCTTTCGTCTATTTCTACGACGTCACCAACAAGAAGAGCGTGAACATCACCCTGGAAGGCGAAAGTTCCGAACCGGCCCCCTCCCCGTTCATATCCGATTCCAAAGGCCCCGACCCCATAGAATTCGAGAACGGCTACGTGGCCTTCGAAGACCTTCCGGCAGAGCAGCGCCACCTCCCTCCGGACGATGACGACAAGCCCCGCAAGGGCGGTCTCGCCAGCCTCCTCAATATGTCCCTGGACGACCTGGACGACCTCAAGGACGAAGATGAAGACCTTGACGACGAAGATCCCGACGACGAGGACGAAGACGACGAAGATCCTGACGACGAGGACGGCAAGCTCATTTACGACGGTTCCGAAGAACTCCCAGTATAGTGTCCAAAAAACTGATAATAGTCCTGGGGCCCACCGCCGTGGGCAAGACGGACTACAGCATAGACCTGGCCCTGAAATACGGTTCGCCGGTCATTTCCTGCGACTCCCGTCAGATCTACAGGGAAATGACCATAGGCACTGCCGTTCCCTCAAAGGAGCAGCTGGACGCAGTAAAGCACTACTTCATCCAGACCAAATCGGTCACTGACTACTACACCGCAGGCAAATACGAGATAGAGGCCCTGGCCCTCATCAGGGAACTGTTCTCACAGGGGCACGACACGCTGGTTATGACAGGCGGGTCGATGTTCTACATAGACGCCGTCTGCAACGGCATCCCCGACGTCCCCGAGGCTGACCCCGAACTCCGCGCCAGGCTTACGCGGCGCATAAAGGAGGAGGGCGCCCTGAATGTGGCCGAGGATCTGAAGGAACTGGATCCCGAGGCCTACCGCAGCATAGACCGCTCCAACGGAATGCGCGTGCTGAGGGCCCTGGAGGTGTGCCTGGGCACTGGCAAGCCGTTCTCATCATTCGCCAGGACCCAGCCCCGCGAGAGAGACTTCCAGATAGAGAAAATCGGCCTTGCGCGCCCGCGGGAGGAACTTTACCGACGCATAGACGCAAGGGTCGACCTGATGTTCCGGGACGGACTCATAAAAGAAGTAAGGTCCCTGACACAATTCAGGAACCTTACCGCTTTGAATACCGTCGGCTATAAGGAGGTATTCACCTATCTGGACAACCCCGACTCCGTTTCCCTGGACCAGACCGTCGCTCTTGTCAAGCAGGACACCAGGCATTATGCCAAACGTCAGATGACCTGGTGGAAAAGGGACGGGGACATCCGCTGGATAAACCTCTGATTACTCTTCTGCTTCAGGAGTCTCCGCAGGAGTTACCTTGAGAAGCTCCACGTCAAAGATAAGAGTGGAGTTAGGAGCGATCATTCCGCCTGCTCCGGCCTCGCCGTAACCCAGCTGAGGAGGGATGAAAAGACGGATCTTGCCGCCTTCGCCGATAAGCTGGATACCTTCTGTCCAACCTGCGATAACTGCGTTGAGAGGGAATGATACGGGCTCTCCGTCAGCGGTCTGATCGAATACGGTGCCATCCAGGAGGGTGCCCTTGTAATTAACCTCGACTGTGTCTTCCGGATTGGGAACTACGCCGTTTCCTTTCTCCTCGATGATGTACTGCAGACCGGTGGAGGTAACTGCAACGCCGTCCTTGAGTTTGTTGGCGGCAAGGAAGGCCTCGCTCTCTGCCAGGCCCTTGGCTCCCTTATATGCGCTTATCTTGTCGATATACTCCGTGAAGACCTGGTTCATAAGCTCGGGGCTGATCTTGAACTGGTCCATGAATTCTACGGACTGGGGATTGCCCTTCGCATTGAAGAAATCCTTGAATCCCTTTACCATCTCATTGTAATTGAAGTCTGTACCGAAGCCCCAGCCCTGTGCGGATGCTGCAAACTGGATACCCATAAGGTAGCTTACAGAATCTATCTGGCTCTTGCTCGGCTCCAGAGCCTTGAGCTCCGGAGAGTTGTTGTTCTGTGCGCAAGCGGCTATGGCCATACTGGCGAGCGCCGCTGCAATGATTGTCTTGATTTTCATAATTACTCGAATATTTGTTTAATCATTATTCCAAGCCAAAGCGGAGGCCCCCAGTATGGCGGCGTCCGATCCGCTGAGCGGAGAGAAAAGCACCTTTATCTTGCCTTTCCAAATGTTCATCAGATTCTCTTCCATAGCCTTGACCACAGGGGCGCGGAGCAGCTCTCCGGCCTGGGTGAGGCCACCGAACAGGATTATGGCCTCAGGCGAACTGAAGGCCACGAAGTTGGCGAGCGCCTTGCCCAGGATCTCGCCCGTATAGTCGAAGACCCTCTGCGAAAGGGCGTCGCCCTCCTGGGCGGCTTCGCATACGTCCTTTGAGGTGATGACGGCTTTCTGGCGCAGAGGCGAGGGCTCGTCGCCCTTGCGCAGCATCTCGGCGGCGGTGACGGCAACTCCGGTGGCTGAGGCATACGCCTCCAGGCACCCTTTCTTGCCGCAGCCGCACTTGCGGCCGCCTTCCTTGACACACACGTGCCCCAATTCCCCGGCAAGGCCGTCGTGCCCGTAAACCAGGCGCCCGTTGCAGACAATCCCGCTTCCGAGGCCGGTGCCGAGAGTTATGACGATGAAGTCCTTCATTCCTCTGGCGGCTCCATACTCCATCTCACCCATCGCGGCGGCGTTGGCGTCGTTCGTGAGCGTCACGCTCAGGCCGCCGAGTTCAGCCGACAGCAGCTGCGCAATGGGCACTGAAGTGTCAGAGGCCCACTGTATGTTGGGAGCGTTCTCTATGCAGCCTGTGAAGTAATTGCCGTTGGGGGCGCCCATTCCAACTCCCTGGATGACAGGCTCGCCGCAGTTGAGCAGCAGGTCCTTTATCTCGAAAGCCAGGTCCTTGATGAAGGCCGTCGCCTCCCTGCCGTAGTTGTCGGTACGGATAACGCGCCTGCCGGCAATAAAGCCGTCAGATCGCACCAGGCCTATCTTGGCGGTCTGGCCTCCGATATCCACTCCTATGACGTATTTACTGTCTTGCTGCATTCTCAGAGAACAAACCAAACATCTGGGCGTCAATCATATCAGTAACCTTGGAGAAATCTTCCGGACGGTTGCCGAACTTTATGTTGTCGGCATCTATCACCAGCAGGTTGCCGTCGTAGTCCTTTATCCAGTTATCGTACCTCTCGTTCAGGCCCGTCAGATAGTCTATGCGTATGCTCTTCTCGTATTCGCGTCCGCGCTTCTGTATCTGGGCCACGAGGTTGGGTATGGAAGACTTGAGGTAGATAAGCAGGTCAGGCTTGCCTACGAGGGACATCATAAGGTCGAACAGGTCCGAATAGTTCTCGAAGTCCCTGGTGGACATAAGGCCCATTGCGTGAAGGTTGGGGGCGAAGATGCGCGCGTCCTCGTAGATGGTGCGGTCCTGGACGATGATGTCGTCGCACTTGGCAATGTCCACCACGTCCTTGAACCTCTTGTTCAGGAAGTATATCTGCAGGTTGAACGACCATCTTTCCATATCCTCATAGAAGTCTGCAAGGTATGGGTTGAAGTCCACGGATTCAAACTTGGGAGTCCATCCGTAATGTGCCGCAAGCATCTTGGTGAGCGTGGTCTTTCCGCTTCCTATGTTTCCCGCAATGGCTATGTGCATATTCCTCTAAGGTTTTAAAACTTACAAAGATAATATTTTATTCAGAATCCTGGTCTTCTTCGGGGAAAAGGCCGTACAGGCGGGCGTCTATCCTGTCGGTTATGGCCTGGAAATCTTCAGGATTGTCCTTGAAGTCCAGCTGGTCGCCCTCTATTATGAGCAATTCCCCGGGATAATTGGCAATCCAGGACTCGTAGCGGTTGTTTAGGCCGGTGAGGTACTCCAGGCTGATGCTCTGCTCGTACTCCCGCCCTCGTTTCTGGATCTGGGACACCAGGTGGGGTATGGAAGACCGGATATAGATGAGCAGGTCAGGAAGCTTTACCATCGACATCATAAGGTCGAAGAGCTGCATATATGTGTCGTAGTCCCTCTGGGACAGGTTGCCCAGGTCCCGGTTGTTGGCCACGAATATGAAAACGCCCTCCAGGATGGTCCTGTCCTGTATTATCACTTCCTTGGAATTGGCAATCTCCAGGGTGTCCCTGAACCTCTGTGCCAGGAAGTAGGTCTCCAGGTTGTAGGACCAGCGCGGGATATCCTTGTAGTAATCTTCCAGATAGGGGTTGTACGTGACTGACTCGAATTTGGGAATCCAGCCGTAGTGGTCGGCAAGCAGTTTGGTGAGGGTGGTCTTGCCGCAGCCTATGTTTCCTGCTACTCCTATGTGCATATATTATTGTCCTGTATGTTCTACAAATTTAACAAAGGTTTGCTAAATTTGTATTCTAATCCCCAGTGGAATGCTGAATATCCGCCATTTCTTCTTCAACCCCTTCCAGGAAAGGACCTACATGGTCTGGGACGGTTCCCTAAAAGGCGCCGTGATAGATCCTGGTTTCATGGAGGAGGAAGAGGGACGGGAGTTTATCTCAACTGTCCGCAAACTTGGCCTGGACATCCGATGCATTCTTCTGACCCACGCCCACATAGACCACATTTACGGGGTTTCTGCCTGCCTGAAGGAGTTTCTTGGCATCAAGGTATATATGAGCCCTGAAGACAAGTTCGTCAAGGATTACTCCCCGACAATGGCCGACCTGATGCGAATGCCCCATCCCGACACCAACTGGGAGACAGAAGACATCTACGACGGACAGGTCCTGGAGATAGGGGAAGAGAAACTGGAAGTGATATCCACCCCCGGCCACACTCCGGGAGGCGTCTGCTTCCGCTGCGCCGGCAGCGGTGACCTCTTCAGCGGGGACACCCTCTTTTCCGGCTCGATAGGCCGCACGGACCTACCAGGCGGCAACTACGACAAGATAATAGATTCGATCACCCGGAAGCTCTCGGGCCTGGACGGAGGCACACGCGTGCATCCAGGCCACGGATGGGACACCACCATAGGCGCCGAGAAGCTCTGCAACCCATATCTGCAAATTGGATAAGTTCATAAAAATACGAGGCGCAAAGGCCCACAACCTGCAGGACATAGACGTAGACATCCCTCGTGACAAGTACGTGGTGGTCACGGGCCTTAGCGGCAGCGGCAAGTCCTCCCTCGCCTTCGACACAATATACGCCGAGGGACAGCGCCGCTATATGAACACCCTGTCCCCCTATGCCAAGCACTTTATGGGCATACTTGAGAAGCCCCAGGTAGAGAGCATAGAGGGTTTGAGTCCAATCATAGCCATAGAGCAGAAGACCACCGGAAACAACCCCCGCTCCACGGTGGGCACAATCACCGAGATATACGACTTCCTGCGTCTGCTGTACGCAAGGGCCTCGCGCGCATACTCCCCCACCACGGGCAAGGAAATGGTGCGGTACTCCGACGAGCAGATAGTCTCTATGATCCTGTCAAACTACCAGGGCCGCAAGTGTATGCTCCTGGCTCCCCTGGTAAGGGGCCGCAAAGGTCACTACAGGGAGCTATTCGAGCAGCTCAGGAAGAGGGGCTATATGCAGGTCCGCATAGATTCCAAGATTGTCAACCTGCAGGAGGTGGAGGCGCTGGACCGTTACAAGGCGCACTTCATAGAGCTTGTCGTGGACAAGCTTAAACCGGGGGATGGCGACGAGAAGCGCATCCGCGATTCCGTTATGACCACCCTCAACCTGGGCAAGGGCTCGCTGGCGGTGTACGACCCCGAGACCGACGCCCTGGAACATTTCTCCAAGCACCTGGTGGACCCTGACAGCGGCATATCGCTGCAGGAGCCGGCTCCGCACAGTTTCTCGTTCAACTCTCCCGAAGGCTACTGCCCTCACTGCAAGGGCCTCGGAATGATCGTGGACGTGAATATGGACAGCATCGTCCCGGACAGGAGCGTGAGCATAGCCAACGGCGGGATAGTCCCGCTTGGAAAAGTGCGCGAGAGCCGCAAATACGACGTGATACGCGCCATTGCAAGGAAATACGGATTCTCCATATTCGACCCCATCTCGGAGGTGCCCGACGAGGCCCTGAGCCAGATTGTGTTCGGCTCGGACGACTTCTTCCGCATAGGCGACGGCCACGATATGGAGATGGTGAACTTCGGCGGAATAGTAGACGACATAGACGAGAAGGTGGTCTGCCCCGTCTGCGGAGGCACGCGCCTGAACGACAACGCAAGGCTCTTCAAGATTGACGGAAAGTCGATAGACCAGGTGGCTGCGCTGGAGATAACGGACCTGGAAGAGTGGTTGCGCTCCCTGCCGGGGAAGCTTTCCTCAAGGGAGATGGCCATAGCCTCGGATATCCTCAAGGAGCTGCAGGACAGGGTGGAATTCCTGATCGACGTGGGACTGGAGTACCTGTCGCTGGACAGGGCCACCGCCACTCTCTCCGGAGGAGAGGGCCAGCGCATACGCCTTGCCACGCAGATAGGATCCAAACTGGTCAACGTCCTCTACATCCTTGACGAACCGTCAATAGGCCTGCACCAGAAAGACAACCACAAGCTGATTTCATCCCTCAAGAAGCTCCGCGACGAGGGCAACCGCGAGATTGTGGTGGAGCACGACCAGGAGACAATGGCCCAGGCCGACTGGATAGTGGACGTGGGCCCCGGCGCCGGAAAACTGGGCGGTAAGATCTGCTACAGCGGCCCCGCCAAGATAGGCCCCGGCACCCCCGGGAGCATCACCCTGGATTACCTCAAGGGGCTCAAGAGCATAGAAGTCCCCTCCGTGAGAAGGAAAGGCAACGGCCTTACCGTGGGCTTACGCGGAGCAAGCGGCAACAACCTGAAGGACCTGGACGTGGACTTCCCCCTGGGATGCTTCATCGGGGTGAGCGGAGTGAGCGGAAGCGGCAAGTCTTCACTCATCAACGAAACGCTGATGCCGGTGCTCAAGAACAAGCTGTACCACGCAAAACTGCACCCCCTCACCTTCAGGGACGTGACAGGTGCTGAGAACATAGACAAGCTGATAGAGATAGACCAGAGCCCCATAGGCAAGACTCCGCGCAGCAATCCCGCTACGTTCACGGGGGTTTTCACAGACATAAGGATGCTGTTCGAGAACACCCCGGACGCCAAGGTTCGCGGGTTCAAGGCCGGAAGATTCTCTTTCAACGTCCCCGGAGGACGCTGCGAAGAGTGCAAGGGCGCCGGAATAAAGGTGATAGAGATGAACTTCCTGCCTCCGGTGAACGTGGTCTGCGACGAATGCCGCGGAAAACGCTACAAAGAGGACACCCTGGCGGTGAAATACAAGGGCAAGAGCATAAACGACGTCCTTGAGATGCCGATAAGCGAGGCCTACGAGTTCTTCAAGAGCATCCCCAAGATATCCCAGAAACTCAAGGCGCTGGTTGACGTGGGCCTGGGCTACGTGCACCTTGGCCAGTCTTCAGTCACTTTGTCTGGAGGAGAAAGCCAGAGGATGAAACTTGCCGCCGAACTATTCCGCAAGGCCACCGGAAACACCCTGTACATCCTGGACGAACCCACCACGGGACTCCATTTCCAGGACATCAAGGTGCTGTTGGACGTCCTGCAGAGACTCGTGGACCAGGGTAACACGGTAATCATCATAGAGC
This sequence comes from Bacteroidales bacterium, assembly GCA_017437825.1. Lineage (GTDB taxonomy): Bacteria > Bacteroidota > Bacteroidia > Bacteroidales > UBA932 > Cryptobacteroides. The sequence goes on along the minus strand of JAFRXC010000015.1, from coordinate 13,202 downwards.
ACAACCTGGACATCCTCAAGAGTGTGGACTACATCCTGGATATGGGGCCCGAAGGCGGGCGCCGCGGCGGACGCATAGTCGCCGCCGGCACGCCTGAGGAGCTGGCCGCCAACCCGGATTCAGTCACGGGACCTTATTTGAAAACAGTATTAAACCTATAGATTATGACAAAGATTCAAGCAGCACGGGACGAATACCGTAACTGGTGTACTGCCATAGGGGTAAGCACCCTGGAAGACCTCAACGCTCTTCTGGAGGAAGGCCGTGCAATAGAGCTTATAAACCTTTGCGAGGCCAGGCAGGAGCGCAAATATGCCGGAATCGCAAACCAGATCTATTTCAGGAGGGAGCACAGCCGCATCATTATGATGTCGGGGCCTTCTTCCAGCGGAAAAACTTCCTCTTCACTGCGCATAGCCCAGCAGTGCCGAGTACTGGGACTCACCCCCAAGGTCATCGAACTGGACAACTATTTCGTGGGCAGGGACAAGACCCCCAGGGATGAAAATGGCGAATATGACTTCGAGGCCTTAGAAGCAATGGACATAGAATTCCTGAACAAGCAGCTCAACCAGCTCCTTGCAGGAGAGGAGATAGAGGTACCCAGATTCGACTTCAAGAGCGGACAGAGAGTCTTCGAGGGCCGCAAGCTCAGGCTCACAAACAACGACATTCTCTGTATGGAAGGCATCCACGCCCTGAACCCCGCACTCACCCCCGCGGTGGACCAGAGCAAGTTCTTCCGCATCTACATATCTTCCCTGTCTTCCCTGCCGGGAGGAGAGAAGGTGCATAACTCCACCACTGACAAGCGCCTTCTGAGGCGCATCGTACGCGACAACCGGACTCGCGGAGCCGGCCCCGAGGACACCATCCTCCGCTGGCCAAGCGTCCGCGCGGGAGAGACCAAGAACATATTTCCGTTCGAAGAGAACGCCGACGTGGTGTTCAACTCTTCCACCCTGTATGACGTACCCCTGCTTAAATACTTCGCAGAACCGCTCCTGGCGAGCATCAAGGAATCTTCACCCGCCTATGCCAAGGCAACGCAGCTGCTGGAATTCCTCAGCCACGTCAGGGTGCTGACACCTGCGGAAATCGCGGCGATTCCGCCTACTTCAATTATGAGAGAATTCATCGGAGGACAAACTTTATAGACTATGTGGCTTTGGATGGCACTCGGGTCCGCTCTGTTTCTCGGACTCTACGACGTAGCAAAGAAACAGTCGCTCAAGAAGAACAGCGTGATGATGATACTGTTGGTGACAACATTCCTGACCACACTGTTCATGATACCTTTCTTCTCAAAGGGGTCCCTGACAGACCACCTGTATCTGATTCTGAAGGCCGCTCTGGTAGCCAGCGCCTGGATCTTCGGACTGTACGGAATCAAGCATCTGCCAATCACTACCGCCAGCACCATAAAGGCCTCCAGGCCTATGTTCGTAGTGCTGTTCTCAATACTGATATTCGGGGAAAGGCTTAACGCCTATCAGTGGATTGGAGTGGTGCTGGTGATTCTTTCAATGCTGCTCCTGAGCCTTTCATCCAAGAATGAGGGCATACATTTCACCCGCGACAAGGGCGTCCTGTATATGGCTCTCGCAGTATTGTCCGGAGTGGGAAGCGCCCTGCTGGACAAGCTTATCCTGGGCTGGATGGAGCCTCTGTTCGTCCAGAGCTGGTGCAACCTGTACATAACCCTGATAATGGCCATCGTCACGTTCATTATGTGGCTCAGGGACAAGGAATCCTTCCAGGGACTTAAATGGGACTGGCTGCTGCTTGTGATAGCGGTGTTCATCACCATCTCTGACTTTATGTACTTCAACGCCGTACACGCCGAAGGGGCACTCCTTGCGGTAGTGTCCCTCCTTCGCAGATGCAATGTTATTGTAACTTTCGTTTGCGGAGCAATTCTCTTCAAAGAGAAGAATCTCAAGGCAAAGAGCCTGGACCTGGCAATCCTGCTGATAGGAATGGTCTTCCTGGTTCTAGGCTCCCAGTGATATCCTGGGGGCTTCAAGAGCCTTGTGAAGCTGATTGTCGTAGCGGGTCCTGAGCTCGATTCCGGCAGGCTGGAAATAATACCTTACCACTATCTCCTCCTCTATCAAAGGCACAATCTCGTCCTTCTTGAGGCGGAGATATGTTTCTTTATCCAGGTCGATAGCCTTGTTCAGAGCATCCAGTTCTTCCTGCATAGAGTCTTTCAGGCCGTCAGACTCCAGCTGGCGGATCATCTGGTCGAAATATGTCTTGGCGCTTGAGCGGTAGTCGAACTCCCTGCCCTTGGCGTACTCTATGAAATCTTCGTAGTCGGCGTCGGACAGCTTGAAGTCCTTGACAGCCGGTATGCTCTCGTGCTTCTTGACAAACTCCACGGCGTACTGCTCAAGTATGCCAGAGTAAGAGAGCGATACGGTAATCCTGCTGTAAGGGTCTGACGGGATTTCCACGTCGGGGGTGATACCGCCGCCGTCGCGCACTATCCTGCCTCCCGCGGTCCTGAACTCATTGGTGAGGGAATCAGGGATTGCGCCCACGCTTCCGTCCTCGCGGCGATGGCTGTAGTCGATGGCCTGTACGCATCGGCCCGAAGGGGTGTAGTACTTGGCTGTGGTGACCTTCATCTGGCCGTTGTACGGCAGCGGACGGATGCTCTGCACCAGGCCCTTGCCATAGGTGCGTGTGCCTATGATGGTGGCCCTGTCGTAGTCCTGGAGGGCGCCTGAGACAATCTCTGAGGCGGAGGCGCTGCCGCCGTCCACCATCACAATGATTGGAATCTGGGTGTCGATGGGAGCGGAGCTGGTGTAGTACTCCTGCTGCTCTGACTCAAGGCGGCCCTTGGCGCTTACCACCAGCGAGCCCTTTGGAACGAAGAGACCTACAATCTGCACGGCTTCCTGAAGGATGCCGCCTCCATTGCCCCTGAGGTCATACACCAGCTGCTTCATCCCCTGCTTCTTGAGATTGTTCACGGCTTCCTTCACTTCCTGGGCTATGCCCTGGGTGAAACCGCTCTGGTAGATGTATCCGGTGGTGTCGTTGAGCATTCCGGCATATTCCAGGTCAGGGATATGGATGCGCTCGCGCACTATGTTCACGTCCTGGACCTGTCCGGTGCGGAGTTTCTTTACCTTGAGGACGAGTTTTGTGCCGGGAGTGCCTTTCATACGGTCGCTGCACTCCTGGGTGGTGAGGCCTATGACGCTCACTCCGTCTATCTCCATAACCTCGTCGCCGCATACCAGGCCGGCCTTGTGGGCGGGAGAGTTCTGGTACGGCTCGTTGATTGTGACGTATCCGTCAACCTCGGGCTTGTATATTACGGCACCTACGCCTCCGTATGTGCGGCGGAGCATCAGTTCAAGGTCTTCGTTCTCCTCTTCCGGGATGTATACCGTATACGGGTCCAGCGCTTCCAGCATGGCGTCTATACCCACACGCTCTATGCGGTCTACCGGAAGGGTGTCCACGTACGATCTGTTAAGTTCCTGGAGGATGGCCTTCTGAAGTTCTGTCCACTTGCCCAGATTGAAACTCCTGGACTGGCCGAAGGAGACTGTGCAGCACAGCACAGATACTGCCAACAATATTATTTTCTTGCTCATATCTTATGCAAAAATAATAAATTTGTAATATGAAACTTATTTTTGGCACCTCCAATCGCGGCAAACTGCGCGAGGCCTCTGATATACTCGGTCCGGACTATCAAGTGGTATGTCCGGCTGACTTGGGAATAACCGAAGACGTCGAGGAAACCGGAGAAACTCTTGAAGCAAATTCCATACTAAAGGCGGAACATATTTTCAATATCACTCACGCCGCCTGCTTTGCAGACGACACCGGCCTGGAGGTGGATGCGCTGGGGGGCGCCCCGGGCGTGCACTCCGCGCGCTACGCGGGCGAGGGCCACGACTTCGCCGCCAACCGGCGCAAGCTCCTGGAGGCTATGAAGGACGTCCCTGACGAGCTCCGCACCGCCCGTTTCCGCTGCGTGGTAACCCTCATCCTGGAGGACGGCCGCAAGCACTTCTTCGACGGCGTTGTCGAAGGCCGCATAGCCAAAAGAGAAATGGGAACGATGGGCTTCGGCTACGACGCCGTCTTCATCCCCGACGAATTCCCCCGCTACACAATGGCCGAACTGGGCGAAGACATCAAGAACAGCATCTCCCACAGGGGAATGTCCCTGCGCCTGATGGCCGCCTGGCTCAAAGATAACGTCAAGTGACAGGCAACACTCAGCTCATAGTCCTTTCCCTGACCAAGTTCAAGGACAACGCCATAGTGCTCCACTGCCTCAGCAGGGACCACGGACGGCGGAGTTTCATAGTGAACGTGGGCAAGGGCGGCTCTATGGCAATGTTCCTGCCCCTCAGTATCCTGGAGGCGGACATCGTGGAGAATCCAAAGTCCCAGCTGGCGCGCGCGCACAACATTTCCGCCCTGCATCCTCTCTACAGCCTCAGGGACAATATGTACAAGAACTCCATAGCCATGTTCCTGAGCGAGGTTCTTTACCGCAGCATCAAAGACGGTTTCTACGAGGAAGGCCTCTTCGACTGGTGCCGCAACTGCATCCTCACGCTTGACTCCCTGGAGAAAGACTTCTCCAACTACCACCTGCGTTTCCTGCTGGAGTACGCCCAGGCCCTGGGCTTCGCGCCCTCCCTGGAGGCGCTTATGCCCTTCGCCGGGGACTCACTCCCCCAGATAAAGTCTCTTCTGGAGAGTTCTTTCTCCGAAACCCTGCTCCTCCCCCTCAACGGAGAGCAGAGAAACAGGATAGCCGACGCACTCCTCAAGTACATCGGCTATCACAGCGAATCTACCCTCAACATCCAGTCACTGAAAGTGCTGAGGGAGATATTTGCCTAGTTCATCACATAAAGATATACCTTAGGACAAACAGGACGAAGAGTACCCACATTGCAACGGATATCTTCTTGATGTTCTTGGTGCAGGCGTTGATTACAACGTATGCGATGATACCGAGGAGGATACCGTGTGCAATACTGTAGGTCAGAGGCATCATTGTGGCAGTGATGAATGCAGGGATGGCCTCGGAGTAGTCAGACCAGTCGATCTCCTTGATAGGAGACATCATCATAACTCCTACTACTACCAGGACTGCTCCGGTGGCGGCTGAAGGAATTGCCAGGAACAGAGGAGAGAAGAAGAGGGCCAGTACGAAGCATACCACTACGGTGAACGAGGTGAGACCGGTGCGGCCGCCCTCGGTAACGCCGGATGCGCTCTCGATGTAAGTTGTGGTGGTTGAAGAACCCAGGCAGGCGCCAGCTGTGGTGGCTACGGCGTCGGCCAGGAAGATCTTGTCGAAGCTCTCAACCTTGTTCTCCTTGTCTATCATATGGGCTTTCTCGGCCACTCCCACAACGGTTCCGATGGTGTCGAACATATCGATGCAGAGGAAGGTGAGAACCACTACCAGCATATCCAGGGTGAATACTTGGCTCCACTCGAACTTCATAAATACAGGTGCCACGGAGGCAGGTGTGGAGATGATTCCGTCAAGATGGGTGATTCCGAAAGGAATGCCGATGATGGTGGTTGCAAGGATACCGATGAGAACTCCTCCTTTAACCTTGAGCACTACCAGGATGGAAGTGAGCAGAAGGCCGATTGTGAAGAGGACGCTGTTGGCGGTTGTGAGGTCTCCGAGGGTAACCAGGGTGGCGTCGTCATTGACGATGATTCCTGCATTCTGCAGGCCGATGAACGCGATGTAAAGGCCGATACCTGCTCCAATGGCTTTCTTGAGCGTGTCAGGGATGGCCTTGACGATAAGGTCGCGGACCTTGGTGACAGACAGGATGATGAAGATGATACCTTCAAGCAAGATGGCTGTGAGTGCGAACTGCCAGCTGTATCCCATCGTGAGGCATACGGTGTAAACGAAGAAGGCGTTCAGACCCATACCCGGAGCCAGGGCGAAAGGCTTCTTGGCGTAGAGAGCCATTACCAGCGTACCGATTATAGCTGCTAGGGCGGTTGCCGTGAACACGGCGTTGGTAGGCATACCCTGGTCTGCAAGAGCACTGAAGATGCTGGGGTTGACAGCCAGGATATAGGCCATAGTCAGGAACGTGGTGATTCCCGCTATGATCTCCGTCCGGACATTGTGCTTCTCGTTGTCAAATCCGAAAAGTTTTGAGAAAAACGGTGACATAGTTTAGATTTTAGTGATTTCTTAGAATACCCATTTTGTTCCTATGCAAGGACGGGCGTAGAAGCCTGCGTATCCTGCAAAGTCATAAGAGAGCTCAACCTCGGTACCGATGTGGAGGTTAGGAATTCCCATATGCTGGCCGATGTTGTACCAGAGCTGAGGCTCGGAGATGAAGACAGTCTTGCCGCTCTTGGAGAAGTCCTCCATAAAGTTGATGACATTCTCTCCCCAGATATCGGCAAAGCCGCTGAAACGGAGGCCGGTAACGCCGAAGATGTCCTGCATTCCCCAAACGAATGTGAACTGCAGAGGACCGTTGCTGCTGGCGCCGGCGCTGAAGGTCTTGTAGAGGAGCTTAAAGTTGAAGGTGTTGCTGAAGTCGGCGTTGTGAACGAACCAGTCGAGTCCGAAGAGGAAGTTCTGGTTGACACCTACCAGGCCGTTGTACTCAACCTGCAGGCTCAAAGGAGCGAGGGCGCTGTCCTGCCAGAAGTTGAGACAGCGTGCGATTTCCATATAGCTGCCGCTGGGAGCCTGGTTCACGCCCTTGGAATTCTTGGCATTGTAGTCATAGTCGATGAAGAAGAAGGTGTTGCCCCAGTTGTCATTGTAGAAACCCTCGAGGGTTGTGGTGAAATGGTCCCTGTTCCTTCCGAAATCGTAGAAGGTCTGGAGGTTGGTCTGTGCTTTTGCGCCAATGGCGAATGCGCATACAGCGACTGCTGCAATGAATAATTTCTTTTTCATAGATATAAATGGATAATATTACTAGTCAGGGAACTCCAGCACCGGCAGTACTGAAGAAATCTTGGCGTCCTTGGGGAACACGTCCGCCCTTGGACAGTCTACAAGGTCTATCAGGAAATTGATGTAGATATCCTTGGGATTGAACTTCTTTACCAGCCTGTATGCCGCGGCGGTGGTGCCGCCTGTTGCCAGGAGGTCGTCGTGGATCAGGCAGACGTCATCCTCATTGATGGCCCCTTTATGGATTTCTATGGAATCCGGGCCATATTCCTTCATATAGGTCTCTGAAACGACTTCTGCCGGCAGTTTGCCCTTTTTGCGAAGCAGTACGAAACCGGCTCCGAGGCGGATCGCCAGCGCCGGGCCCAGCAGGTAACCGCGGGACTCTATGCCCACGACCTTGGTTATTCCTTTGTCCTTGTATTGTTCATAAAGCCTGTCGGAGAGTTCTTTCAGGCATTCCGGTTTCAGAAGGAGGGTTGTGATGTCCTGGAACATGATCCCTTTCTGGGGGAAATCCGGGACAACCCTGATGTTGGCAATCAATTCTTCGGTGGTCATAAACACTTTTTGACTTAGTACTAACAAATTTACTCCGAATGAAAGTCATTCGGAATAAAAGTTATCAGCACATATCAAGAAGTTATCAACAGGTCAGGCGGGCTCCCAGAGGTAGAGCTTGTCGCCGCGGCGGAGGCGTGAGGGGGCGGCAACGGAGCAACGGACGCCCTTGGCGGCCTCCTGCGCAGGCTCCAGGTTGACGCGCATATCGTCCACTGTGAACTCCACGACGCCCGTGGTGGAGCCGATTACCATTACCTCATCTCCCACTTTGAGCGGGGCGGACTCCACGGAGATCTCGGCTACGCCGATGCGGTCGAACCAGTTGGTCACCTTGCCGCAGTAGACCTTCTTGCGGGTGGCCTGGCTGCCGTAGACATCGCTCCACTGGCCAAGATAGGCGCCCTGATAATAACCGTCCCAGAAGCCGCGGTTGAAGACCTCGGAGAGTTCTTCCTTGAGGGAGGCGGCGAGCTCCGGCGTGTAGGTGCCGTCGCAGACGGCATCCGCTGCGCGACGGTAGCAGGAGGCGCAGCGCTTGACGTATTCCGCGCTGCGGGCGCGGCCTTCTATCTTGAACACCTTTACTCCGGCGTCTATGATCTTGTCCATAAACTCTATTGTACAGAGGTCCTTGGGGGACATTATGTACTTGTTGTCCACGTTCAGCTGATTGCCGGTCTCCAGGTCGGTGACTTCGTAGCCGCGGCGGCAGACCTGGAAGCAGGAGCCTCTGTTGGCGGAGGCGCCGTAGGCGTGCAGGCTCAGGTAGCATTTGCCTGAGACTGCCATGCAGAGGGCGCCGTGGGCGAACATCTCCACGCGCACCAGGTTCCCGGAAGGGCCCTTTATCTGCTCCTTCTCAATGGTCCGGCATATGTCTTTAACCTGGTTCAGGTTCAGTTCCCTGGCAAGTACAATCACGTCCGCGAACTGGGCGTAGAACTTGAGTGCTAATATGTTGGAAACGTTCAGCTGGGTTGAGATATGTACCTCCAGGCCTATCTCACGGCAATACTCGATGGCCGCCATATCGGAAGCGATGATAGCGTCGATACCCGCCGCCTTGGCGGCATCCAGCGTCTTGCGCATAGGGTCAAGGTCCTCCTGATACAGGACGATATTGAGGGTGAGGTAACTCTTTACTCCAGCCTCCCGGCAGATGCGGCAGACCTCCGACAGGTCCTGCGGAGTGAAGTTGTTTGCCGAATGCGAGCGCATGTTCAGCTGTCCTACGCCAAAGTAAACGGAATTCGCTCCGCCCTGGATGGCGGCGTGCAGGCACTCGAAATTGCCCGCCGGGGCCATTATTTCCAATTCTTTATTTTGCACGTCCTATGAGTTTTTCAGAGAATTCCTTCAATATGTCGTTGCCTGGAATATCGGCAATCTCTTCCATAGCAAGGTCGCTCAGGCGCCTGATTTCCTGCGCGGCGGCCTGGGGGATGCCCAGCTTGTCGTATTCAGCCCTCATAAGGGCCACCTTCCTGGCCTTGTCGGTTTCTTCCTCCACCGGAAGGGCCATTATAGATTTCAGGCGGCCTCTGTCCTTGGCCGTTTCCAGGGCTTTAGTAAGAAGCCAGGTTTTCTTGTTGTTCACTATGTCTCCGCCAATGGGCTTGCCGAAAACTTTAAGGTCGCCATAGGTGTCAAGGAAATCGTCAGCGATCTGGAAGGCGAGACCGAGGTTGTAGCCGTAGCGGTACAGGGCCTCTGCCTTGTCAGAGGGTGCTTCCGCTATCACGGCGCCCATCTTGGCCGAGCACGCCAGCAGGACCGCGGTCTTGAGGCCTATCATCTTCATATAGTCCTCCATAGACACGGATTCCTCGTCTTCGAAGTCCATATCATACTGCTGGCCCTCGCATACAAGGGCGGCGGTGGAAGTGAAGAGGTCCAGGACCTGGGGCAGCAAGCTCGCGGGCGCGAAAGCCAGCCTGCGGTAGCTGTCAATGCACATCACGTCGCCGGACAGGATGGCGGTGTTGTCGTCCCACCTGGCCTTGACCGTGGGCTTTCCGCGGCGAAGCGGAGAGTCGTCCATAATGTCGTCGTGGATGAGGGTGAAGGAGTGGAACACCTCGAGGGCAGCCGCGGGCTGCAGGATCTCCTCGGGGAAGCCGTCCTTGAACAGCGAGTATGCCGTAAGGCAGAGAGTGGGGCGCAGGCGCTTGCCGCCAATCTCTATCATATACCTGAGGGGGTCGTAAAGAGCTTTTGGCTCACTGGTGAACTGTATGTCCTTGAACAACTGTTCCACCACTTTCCGTATCTGGCTTGAAGGGACCATATCTGATTGTTTATCATACAAAGATACAAAGAAAAAGCGAAACATATTTTGTATCTTTGCCCGGTATGACAAAGACAGGAGAAGCCACCGTGGTAAAGAATGCGGGCAGCCATTATATGCTGTCCGCTTTGCCTGAATGGAACCTTTTCCCTGCCGTCCTGCGTGGAAAAGTCAGGCTGGAAAGCCAGACCGCAACAAATCCCGTAGCAATCGGGGACAGAGTCCGTTACAGCCTGGAGGGCGAAGCTGACGAACAGAACCCCGCAATAATCACCGAGGTTCTCCCCCGCAGCAACTACGTGATACGGCGCTCCACCAACCTCAGCCGCCAGGCGCATATTATCGGAGCCAACATAGACCTGGCTGTGATTGCCGTATCTCTGTATTTCCCGCAGATAAAACTGCCATTCCTGGACAGGATCCTGGTAACCTGCGAAGTTTATAATGTCACTCCTGTAATAGTCCTCAACAAAGTGGACCTCTACCGCAGCGAGGTGCCTGAGGAAATGGATAACTTCTTGAAAATCTACCGCGGAGCGGGCTACAGGGTCATCGAGACCTCCGCCAAGACCGGCGAGGGCATAGATACCCTGCGTAAACTCTGCAAGGACAAAGTCTGCCTCATTTCCGGAGAATCCGGAGTGGGCAAGTCCTCCATAATAAAGGCCCTTGATTCCTCCTTGAACCCCAAAATCAGCAAGATATCCCACGTGCACCTGCAGGGCAAGCATACCACTTCCCTGTATGAGATGTACCCGCTGGCCAGCGGCGGATTCATCATAGACTCCCCCGGACTGCGCGGCTTCGGCCTGGTAGACCTGGGAAAGACAGAGATAGCGCTGTACTTCCCTGAGATGCTGGCAGCCGCAAAGGGCTGCAGGTTCACTCCCTGCACCCACACTCACGAGCCCGGCTGCGCCGTCAAAGAAGCCGTAGACCGCGGCGAAATAAGTGCGGAGCGCTATAATTCCTACCTCGGAATGCTTGAGGAGGACAAGAAATTCCGATGAAAGCCATCCACAAGGACATACTGCGGCTGGCCATTCCCAGCATACTTGCAAACATAACCGTTCCCGTTGTGGGAATGGTAGACATTGCCGTGACCGGGCACCTTTCCGGCGCCGTGGCTGCCAGCATCGGAGGCATCTCCATAGGGTCGATGCTGTTCGACCTGCTGTACTGGAACTTCGCCGTCCTGCGGGCAGGCACCGGCGGCCTCACGGCGCAGGCCTACGGCCGGGCCGATATGCAGGAATGCGGCCGCATTCTCTGCCGCGGCCTCGGCCTCAGCCTCCTGATGGCCGCCCTGGTGCTGGCCATACAGTGGCCTTTCACCAAACTCGCTTTCCTGGTTGTGGACAGCTCGGCCGAGGTGCGTGAACTGGCGCTCCTGTACTTTTTTATCCGCATCTGGGCTGCGCCAGCCACCCTGTCGTTGATGACGCTCAGGGGCTGGTTCATCGGGATGCAGGACACCGTCAGTTCAATGTGGACCGACCTGGTGGTGAACGGGATGAACATACTTGCCAGCGTTGTCCTGGCATTGGGGATTGGCGGATGGCCTGGCCTGGGATTCAGGGGAGTAGCCTACGGAACCCTTGTTGCCCAGTACTCCGGGCTGCTGTTCGCACTTGGCATACTGGCAGTGAAATACTGGAAAAAAGTCCTGCCTCAGATTAGTCTCAGACAGGCCGTGGAGTCTTTCAGGGGGAATGACCTGAAGGGATTCTTCAATATGAACGCAGACCTGTTCCTGCGCTCCGTTGGCTTCATCCTGATATACATAGGCTTCACCGTTATTTCCGCCAGGTTCGGAGACCTTATGCTGGCTTCCAGCGCAATAATGATGAAACTCCTTATGCTGTTCTCCTTCTTTACCGACGGCTTTGCCTATGCTGGCCAGGCCCTCACCGGCAAGTTCATCGGAGAGCGTAACCCCGGCGGCCTTCAGGAAACAGTCAAGGCCGTCTTCAACTGGAGTATGGGAGTGGCCGTTCTCTTCATCGGAATATACGGCGCCCTTGGCGTGCCTCTGCTACGCTTAATGACTTCCGACGGCCAGGTGGTGGAAGCCTGCCGGCAGTTCCTGCCCTGGCTCATCGCAATGCCGCCCCTGGGCTGCGCCGCTTTCACCTGGGACGGAATCTATGAAGGCGCAACCGCCTCGCGCCCAATCCGCGACGCAATGCTGGCCGCCGCCCTGCTCTTCTTCCTGACGTGGTTCGGGGGAAAAGCAGTACTGGACCACTTCTCCCCCGAATCATATCAGGCCGCAGCCATACACGTGCTGCTGGGCGCCTATTTCATGCACCTGCTGACGCGCACCGTCTGGCTCAGCGCGACATACAGGAAATCCATCTACGTTAAATAAGAGGCTCGGCCGTCATCAGCTCAGGCTGGGGAATTCCCATCAGCTTGAGGATGGTAGGAGCCACGTTGCACAGCGCGCCGTCCTTCACTTCCTTGACGGAAGGCTCGTTGATGACGATGAACTGCACCTCGTTGAGCGAGTGGGCGGTGTTGGGAGTGCCGTCCTCGTTGACCGCATAGTCTGCGTTGCCGTGGTCTGCGGTAAGCAGTACTACGTAGTCGTGGTTGATGGCAGCGGTAACTACGGCCTCTACGCAACCGTCAATGCAGCCTACGGCATTCTTGATGGCCTTGTAAACACCGGTGTGGCCAACCATGTCGCCGTTGGCGAAATTGAGGATTATCATATCGTTCTTCTCGGAGCGGATTGCATCCACCAGCTTGTCCGTAACCTCAATGGCGCTCATCTCGGGCTGGAGGTCGTATGTGGCCACTTTGGGAGAATTGACAAGTATGCGGTCCTCGTTCTCGAATGGGGTCTCGCGGCCGCCGTTGAAGAAGAAGGTAACGTGGGCGTATTTCTCGGTCTCGGCTATGCGGAGCTGACGCTTGCCGGCCTTTGCAACGGTCTCGCCAAGGGTCTGGACAACCTCTTCTTTGTCAAAGAGGATATGGAGTCCGGTAAAGGAGGCGTCGTAAGGGGTGAGGCAGCAGTAGTACAGGGGGATGGTGTGCATTCCCTCGTCCGGCATGTCGTTCTGGGTGAGGACGTTGGTAAGCTCGCGGGCGCGGTCGTTGCGGAAGTTGAAGAAGATGATGGCATCGCCTTCCTCTATCTTGGCTACGGGCTCTCCGTCGAGACGGGTGATCACTATAGGCTTTACAAACTCGTCGGTGACGTCGGCGTCATAGGAAGCCTGGATTCCGTCTATCGCGGAGGCAAAGCGGGCGCCCTTGCCCTCTACCAGCATGTCGTAGGCCTCCTTGATGCGGTTCCACCTCTTGTCGCGGTCCATTGCGTAGAAGCGTCCGCACACGGTAGCAATCTCGCCGGTGGTCTTTGCCATCCTGCCTTCAAGTTCTTCCAGGAAGCCC
>JAFRXC010000014.1 GCA_017437825.1 Bacteroidales bacterium | reverse complement strand
GCAAACTCCTGATATTCAAAACATATTAGCAGAACTGACGCGTTCCATCGGCGAAACGCCCAAGGATATTTTGCCCATCGCGGAATCAGGCTCGGCAAGAAAATATTTCCGCATCATCACCGACGACCAAGCGCGAGATCAGTCGCGTCAATGACAACCCACTCTTTCTTTACAGTTGCCTTGTTAAGGGAAACCGTTTTGTAACTTTGTGTGTCCACTGTCTTGATCTTTAATTAGTTAACAAAAAATATTGCGATCCCTACACATTATAGGGGGTGCAAAGGTACAAAATATTTCTCACCAAGCAAAATTTCATTTATTTTTGTGTTGACCAAGACGTATAATGCGTATCTCGGTGTTATTATAACGTAATTCTATAATCTGACAGTTATGAAACGTTATTTATTGCTGATACCTCTTCTCCTGGCAATGATTGCCTGCGAAAAAGAACCCCGGCAGGACGATGGCCCGGACAAGGAATTCACCCCCATCGTGCTCACAAAGGCAGAAGAAGGCATAAACTACAGTGTCAACGATTTCGGCCTCAAACTGTACCGTTCATTATACGAAGAGGACCAGGTATTCATCTCCCCGATGAGCGTTTCACTTGCGCTTTCAATGGCCGCATACGGTGCGCGCGAGACCACGGAAAAGGAGATGATAGCCACCCTTGGATTCGGAGATGCAACCAGGGACCAGGTAGGAGACTATTACAAGAAAATGGTCCCCGCCCTCACGGATGCAGACAACAGGACTGCGCTGGAAATTGCAAACTCCGTCTGGGTGACAAAAGCCATAAGCCTGAGGCCGGATTACAGCAGCGGGGTCAAGGATTATTTCAGTGCCGACATATTCTCCAAGGATTTTGCTTCAAAGAGCCTCATAGACGAAATAAACACCTGGTGCTCCGACAAGACACACGGCCTCATTAAGAAACTCGCAGACGAGATTGACACCAGGACGGTTATGATCCTGCTGAATGCCCTGTATTTCAGCGGGAAGTGGTCCGTTAAATTCGACAAGGCCGTCAACGGGAAATTCAAGACCCTGAATTCTTCTTCCGTGTCAGCAAAGATGATGAGCAAGAAAGACCAATACAAGTATACGGCTTCTGAAGGGTATCAGATGGTAAGCATCCCATACGGAAACGGGGCCTTTGTAATGGACATAATCCTGCCTGAGACTGAAGGCGGCGATGCTTTCGAAAGAGCCGTCAAAGGATTGACCTGGGATGTTTATTCCAACCTTATACACAGCGGTTACACCCGCGAAGTCACCATTACGATGCCTGCTTTCAATATGGATTATGATGTAAAACTCCGCGACATCCTGGCAGCATTGGGAATGCCTTCCGCCTTCAATCCCTTTTCAGCCAATTTCTCCGGAATTACGGATGATGGCATATACATCGATCAGGTTACACACAAGACACAGGTGGAGGTTAACGAGAGCGGAACAGAAGCCGCAGCCGTAACTGCCGTACATTTTTTCTTGACAAGTGCGCCCTCGCCAATCACTTTCACCGCCGACCGGCCGTTCATCTTCGCAATACGGGAGACCAGTACCAACGCCCTGATATTCGTGGGGCAGAAGGTCAAATAGACAAACTGATTTAATGGTTAAAAAAATAATGGCTGTCGGCTAGACAGTCATTATTTCTTTTTCCTTGGCTGATACGACCTCGTCCACAGCCTTGACATTCTTGTCGGTGATTTTCTGAACTTCACCCTCGGCCTCCTTTTCCGTGTCTTCTGAGAGGCCTTCATTCTTCTGCGCCTTCTTGAGGGTCTCGATAGCCTCCCTGCGGGCGTTGCGGATGCTGACCTTGCAATTCTCTCCGGCAGCTCCGGCCTTCTTGATGAGGTCCTTGCGCCTTTCCTCTGTCAGGGGCGGAATCTTGCAGCGGATGATTTCTCCGTTGTTCTGAGGGGTGAATCCCAGGTTTGCGTCCATTATGGCCTTCTCTATTGCGGGGATGAGGCTCTTTTCCCAGGGCTGTATGGCCAGGGTGGTCGCATCAGGGGTGGTTACGGAAGACACCTGCAGAAGAGGTGTGGGCGTTCCGTAATAGTTTACGGTTACCGCGTTGAAAATTGAAGGATTAGCCTTGCCTACACGGTAAGTCTTGAGGTCTTCCTCCAGGAAAGACACTGCAGCTTTCATTTTCTTGTCTGCTGCCTCAACAATTTCTTTTGCTCTTTCTGAAAGCATATCTTCTGAATTTTAAGTTTATACGTGTACTGTAGTACCGGGCTCCTCTCCGTCAAGTATCCGCTGCAGGTTGCCCGGCTTGGTTACATCGAATACTATTATTGGCATCTTGCCGTCCTTGCAAAGGGCGAACGCCGTCTGGTCCATCACCTTGAGCTCTTTGCTGATGGCCTCGTCAAAGGTAAGTTCCTTGTACTTGACCGCGGTGGGATCCTTCTCGGGATCAGCGGTGTATACTCCGTCCACCCTGGTGCCCTTGAGCACTGCGTCAGCGCCTATTTCAAGTGCCCTGAGGGCTGCGCCCGAATCCGTGGTGAAGAATGGATTTCCTGTTCCTCCCGCAATGAGGGCCACTCCCCCGGCCTCCATGAACTCGACGGCTTTCTCACGTACGTAATATCGTGCCATAGGCTCCATAGGAGTTGCCGTGAATACTTCCGCCTTCACTCCAAGGCTCCTGATGGCTATTGCCAGGGCCATTGAGTTGATAACCGTAGCAAGCATTCCCATCTTGTCTCCATTAACTCTGTCAAGGCCCATCTGGGCTCCCTTCAGGCCCCGGAAGATGTTGCCCCCGCCAATAACTATGCCAACTTGGCAACCTGTCTTTGCGGCAGCCACCACTTCCTTGGCGTAAGCGGCCAGGCTTTCTTCATCGATTCCCTTGCCGGAAGGGCCTCCGAGGCTCTCTCCGCTGAGTTTAAGAAGTACTCTTTTATACATAAGACGCCGTTTTACAATGGATAACAAATGTACGAAGAAAATTATATATTTGCACCATGTCACTTTCAAAGTCTTCAATCGGTAAAAAATTCATACAGTCTGTCAGCGGGGCGTTCCTGATACTGTTCCTATTGCTTCACGCCACCATCAATTTCTTTTCGGTAATAGATTCTTTCACCGGCAAGTACGGAGTGGTCGCAGACGATGCGGAACTCTTCTCCAAAGGGGACGGACTGTTCAAACTGGGATGCGACTTCATGTCCCTGCCCTTTATTGACATCATGGTCCCGATACTCGCCCTGGGCCTTCTGGTCCACATCGGCTACGGATGCTGGCTCACTTTCCGCAACATCAAGGCCCGCGGAACCGTCAAGTATGCCGTACAGAACAAGGCCCGCACAGACTCCTGGAGTTCCAGGAACATGTTAGTGCTTGGCCTGGTGATACTTGGCATCCTGTTTTTCCATCTGAGCGGCTTCTGGGCCAAGATGCAACTGCCGGAGATGTTCGGTATAGGCAATTTCGAGAACAACCCATACCTGCTTTTGAACGTAGTGTTCGGCAAATGGTGGTCGCTCCTGATTTACCTGATCTGGTTCGCCGCCGTATGGCTCCACCTTGTCCACGGTTTCTGGAGTATGTTCCAGACTGTAGGTTGGAGCAATGAAATATGGATGAAGCGCCTAAAGGTCATCGGCGTAGTCGTTGCAAGCCTCATCTGCCTTGCCTTCACTGCCGTAGCAGTCAACGCATTCCTACACGCCAACTCCATTATCTGATACATCCAGACACAGTACTGGGGAGAAAAGTGCCACAAAGCAGGCTTGACGCCGAAAGCACTTTTCTCCCCAGTACTGTGTCTGGAGTTATACTATTGTATTACTTCTTCTTGAAGAGGAGCTGAGCCATCTGATAGAGGCTGCGGCGCCAGGTAAGGAACTCGTGAGCTGTGCCCTCAGAAACATAGGATACAGCGTTGTATCCTGCAGCCTTGAGGTCTGCACCAGCCTTGTTTACACCGTCAGGATTCTCCTTAGAACCGCAGCTCATGAAGATGAGCTTGGGTTTCTCGCGGCCTGCAAGTTCCTCTACGCTGTAGGTACCGCCGCTGAGGAGGCCGTAAGAACCGAACAGTTCAGGACGGGCAAGTGTGATGGAGTGAGTCTCCATACCACCCATTGAAAGGCCTGCCATAGCGCGGCTTTCCTTCTTTGCGATAGTGCGGAAGTTAGCGTCGATGTAAGGGATAAGTTCGTCGCAGAGAACGGTCTCGAAGCCGTTGTTCAGCATCATGCCCATTCCACCTGCGGGACGTGCAGGACGAGCCTGTGCGCCACCTGCGGGAGCAGCGCCGGGAGCCGGACGTCCAGGAGCGGGAGCAGCGCCAGCTGCAGGACGGGCTGCGGGTGCAGGACCTGCGCCGCCACCGGGACGGAAGCCCTCATTGGTCATACCGTAGGTCATCACGATGATGAACGGCTCGATCTTTCCGTCAGCGATAAGGTTGTCCATGATGAGGTTGGCGTGTCCCTGAACGGTCCAAGCGTACTCATTCTCACCCCAACCATGCTGGAGATAGAGGACAGGGTATTTCTTCTTGGTGTCCTTGCCGTAGGTCGGAGGAGTGTAAACGAATGCCCTGCGGAGCTTGTTGGTGCTCTTTGACCAGAAACGTACTTCCTGAATGTTTCCGTGAGGTACGTCGCGCTCGGCATAGAAATCCTGGTCGTGTGCAGGAATCTCGATACCGCTCTCCTGACGGGTAGATCCGTAGAAGTTCTCGGTACCAGGATCGTTGAACATTGCACCGTCGATGAAGATGTGATAGTAGTGGAATCCCTCATCCATAGGGCCGGAGGTGGTTCCTTCCCAGATACCGCCGCCTACGTTCTTGAGAACGGTTCCTCCCTCGCCGCCGAGACCGAGGCTTACTCTAACCTCAGCTGCGCCCGGAGCGTTGATACGGAAACGGGCATAACCCTGGGAGTTAACCTGAGGATACTCCTGTCCGGGCTGGTTCTTTGAAGAAGGTACGAAGTCCTCCTTGATCTCCTGTGCAGACACTGTCAGGGCTGCAAAGCAGAACAGAAATGCAAATACTTTTTTCATGGTGATTAATATTAGTTATTAATTTGGTGTTTCGTGATTTCAAATATACTTATTAATGATAAAAGGAACAATAATTAAAGTAATTATTTCTGACGGGCGAAGATATTGGCCAGAATAGTTCCGCTGATGCTGTGCCAGGCACAGGAGATGGCGCAGGGGACGACGGCCATAGGGTTGGTGGCCACGAAAAAGGTCATTGCAAGGTTGGTCCCCAGGCCGGCGTTCTGCATACCAACCTCGATAGAGAGGGTACGCTTCTTGGCGGTGCTGAAATTGAAGAGCCGCCCCACGGTGTATCCCAGCACATATCCTATGCTGTTATGGAGGAATACCATACAGAAGGTGAGAAGGAAGAACACGATTCCGTTCTCTACCAGCGGGTCGTGAACGGTGGAGACCACTCCGCCAACGATGCACGCGAGACAGACGACAGACAGTCCGGGCATACACCCCTGAACCTTGCGGAACACCTCTTTGTGGCCCAGCCATAGATTGAGAAAGAATCCGATGGCGATTGGTATAATGGTCACTATGAGTATCTGGCGGAACATCCCGACAGTATCCACGTCAACCCTCTCGCCTGCCAGCAGGAGAACCAGAAGCGGCGTCAGCACCGGCGCGAGCAGCGTCGAGGCGCAAGTCATACCCACGGAATAGGCCACATCGGCCTTGCAGAGAAACGACATGATGTTGCTGGACACTCCCCCAGGGCAGCAGCCGACGAGGATGAGGCCGATTGCCATCGCCGTACTATAGGGGGCTAAATCGGGAACCTGGCTGAACAGCCAGGAGAGCGAGAACGCCACCAGAGGCATTATGGTGAACTGGGCAGCCGCACCTATAAGGATGTCGAGCGGGCGCTGAGCCAGAAGCTTGAAATCCTGGGGCGTTAGGGTCAGTCCCATAGTGAGCATAATGATTCCGAGGATTATGGTCTGCGTATCGCCTTTGACCCACGAGAAGATCTGGGGGAAGAAGAACGTGACCAGCGCGGTCAGGATGATGAAAATGCTGGCTTTATCGCTTAAAAATACGCTGATCCTTCTGAGCATACGGATGTGGAGCATAGGAGACTCGAACTCCCGACCTATAGATTGCGAACCTATCGCTCTACCAGCTGAGCTAATACCCCGTTACAATTGCAAATATATCTATTTTTTTCGGACTTAATCAACTCTTATGGCATCAAGCAGAGTGCGACGGAACTCCTCGGCGTCCTCCGGCTCCAGGAAAGCCACCTTGATGGGCACCTTGAACAGCCTCTCCTTGAGCTTGTACGGCAGTTTCCTGACTTCCCTGATTCTCTGGGCGTCCTTCTCTGTAGTGATTACGGCTGCGGTAGGCCATTTGTCAATGGCGGCAGATATTGCCCTTATATCGGAATTCCGGTATCGGTGATGGTCGCCGAAACCAAGGCGCTTAACCACCTTGTAAGTACCGCTGAGGTACTGTACAAACGGTGTGTCCCCGGCAATGCCGCTGAACACGATTGCCTTGTTGGAATAGACATACCTGGAATTGCAGTCTTCCAGGAATATGGCCTCAGGCTGGGAATAGTCTATACTGGTGAAGAACAGTTTCTGGTCTTCGCGGATCTTGAGATCCCTGGCAAACTGCTGTTTCTCGTCCTCCTGCAGGTAGAGAGGGCATTTGGTCACAATTACAATCTGAGCCTTAGAAATGCGTTCAGGCAGGTCCCGCAGGCGTCCCAAAGGCATCAGCCTGTCCTTGCTCACGGGGTGGTTGTAATCTACCAGCACTATGTTGACCGTAGCCTTGAGCCTGCGGTACTGGAAGGCGTCGTCCAGCACGACGAGGTCTGCGGCGGGGTAGGTCTTCACGGGTGATTTCTCCGGATGGGCAAGAAGGTCGCAGCCGTTGTTGCGGTCCTTGTCCACCGCGACAGTCGCCCAGGGATAATTGCGCTTGATCTGAAGAGGTTCGTCTCCGAAGGTCAGAGCCTCTCCGTTAGCTTCGACTATCCTGAATCCCTTGCTCTTGCGCTTGTATCCGCGGGAGAGCACCGCTATGTTGCGTCTTCCCCATTCTTCCGTACGCATCAGCGTGTCCAGGATCATCTCCGTATGAGGAGTCTTTCCGGTGCCGCCCACCGTCACATTGCCTATGCAGATGGTTGGAATCTCAGCTTCCTTGGACTTGAACAGGAAGTTGTGGTCGTACATGGCGTGACGAATCTTCAGCGCCAGATAATAAGGGAATAGGATCAGTTGCCCGTGCATTGTTATACTCCGTATACGTTGTTGTTTTCTTCTATGGATTCGCCTCCCCAGCGTTCGTTGATGCTGTCCAGCAGGTCGTATATCTCCTGCGGGTCCATCGATGTCACCAGCTTTATGCGTGTCTCCTTGAAATCAGGAAGGCCTTTGAAATAGCAGGAAAGGTGCCTGCGCATCTCGAACACTCCCCTCGGGGAGCCTTTCATCTCCAGAGAGAGGGCGTAGTGCCTCTTGGCCAGCGCCACCCTCTCCGCCACGCTCATTGGCGGAAGGAGCTCTCCGGTGCGAAGGTAGTGCTTTACGTCCCTGAATATCCATGGATGTCCAAAGGAAGCCCTGCCTATCATTATGCCGTCCACGCCGTAGCGGTCGAAGCATTCCGCTGCTCTCTGCGGGGTAGTGATGTCGCCGTTGCCTATTATGGGGATGTGCATACGCGGATTCTCCTTGACCTTGCCTATGAGGGTCCAGTCCGCATCGCCGCGATACATCTGGGCGCGGGTGCGGCCGTGTATGGTCAGGGCGCTGATGCCGCAGTCCTGCAGCCTCTCGGCCAGTTCCACAATTATCTTGGAGCCCTCGTCCCAGCCCAGGCGGGTCTTCACCGTCACGGGCTTGCCCACGGCTTCAACCACGGCCTTGGTGATGGCCACCATCTTGTCGGGCTCGCGCATCATACCGGAGCCCGCACCGCGGCCGGCAATCTTGTGCACCGGACAGCCGAAATTGATGTCCACTACGTCGCAGCCGTGGCCGCCAGCAATTTCGGCCGCGTTGTCGGCCATCTTTGCGGCGTCCACCATCGAGGAAGGTATGTGTCCGTAAATCTGTATGCCTATGGGAGCCTCGGCCTCGCTGGTCTTCATCTTGGCTATGGCTTTGTCGGCGTCGCGGATGAGTCCGTCGGAGGGGACGAATTCCGTATACACCATATCCGCTCCATATTCCTTGCAGATGATGCGGAAAGATGCATCGGTCACATCTTCCATCGGTGCCAGAAGCACCGGCTTGTCTCCCAGATCTATACTCCCTATAAGCATAAGCAGGTACAAAAATAAGAAAAACGCACCGATTAATTGTTATATTTGAAGTATGGATATCAATTACGCACAAAGAGTGGAAGCGCTGAGGGAAGTGATGCGCTCCAGAGGCTGGGATGCAGTATTAATCAGTGGTTCAGACCCGCACAGCAGCGAGTATCCGGCCCCCCGCTGGAAACAGGTGGAATGGCTGTCCGGCTTTACCGGTGAGGCCGGAGACATAGTGGTCACGCTGGACCACGCCGGGCTTTGGACGGACACCCGTTACTTCATCCAGGCAGTGCAGCAGCTGGCCGGGAGCGGTATAGCTCTCCACAAGACGCGCATACCCGAGCAGGTGCTCATCCCGGAATGGCTCTCATCCGTGGCTTTCCAGGGCCGCAACTACGTGAATATCGCAGTTGACGGGCTTTGCCAGAGCGTCACCTTCATACAGGAAATAAAGGATGCCTTCGACGAGGACACAGAAGTGCGCATAGTCAGCGTCCCCGACCTCCTGGACTGCCTGTGGACAGACAGGCCAGCCATCCCCGCCACGCCCATAATCAAGCTCAGTGAAGCCCAGGCAGGAGAAAGCAGCGAGGCAAAAATAGAGTGGCTTCGCTCTTTCCTGCGTTCAAAGGGATGCGACAATATGCTCCTGACCGCCCTGGACGAGATTGCCTGGCTTCTGAACGTCCGCGCCAGCGACATCGACTACAACCCCCTTGTGATATCCTACCTGATAGTAACCCCCGACGAGGTGCGCTGGTTCGCCCGCGAGAGCTATGACGACGTCTTTCTCTCCCTTGGAGACCTCCAGGGCAGCACTTACGTAGACCCTTCTACCCTGAACTACCACATATACAATATGATGGATGCAGAAAGCCGCGTCTGCGGCCCTTCTCCCGTCCCCCTGCGCAAGGCAGTTAAGAACGCTACCGAAATTGAGGGAATGCGTCTGGCTCACTTCTACGACGGCATCGCTATGGAGCGGTTCCTGTACTGGCTGGAAAAGTCGGTGCAGAGCGGCCAGCGCATTACCGAATGGGACGCCTGCATAGAGCAGAGCGCCCTTCGCGCCGAGATTGACGGATTCAAGGGCGAGAGCTTCGCAACCATATCGGCCTATGGCCCCGGGGCGGCGCTGCCTCACTACATCACCCCGGAGCAGGACGCCCCCGTAATAGAACCCCACGGCCTATACCTGAACGATTCCGGCGGGCAGTTCATATTCGGCACCACCGACATTACCCGCACCGTCCCGATGGGACCCTGCACATACCTGGAAATGCAGGACTACACCCTGGTGCTTCGCGGACACATCAACCTGGCACGCAGCATATTCCCAAAGGGCACCGCAGGATGCCAGCTGGATGCAGTGGCCAGAAGCCCGCTGTGGCAAGCAAAGCGCAATTTCGGCCACGGCACCGGCCACGGAATAGGCTACTTCCTGGGAGTGCACGAAGGCCCCCAGGACATACGCCAGAACTTCAACCGCCAGCCACTGCTGCCGGGAATGATAGTCAGCGACGAGCCAGGCCTGTACCGCGAGGGACAGCACGGAGTGCGCCACGAAAGCGTCCTCCTCTGCCGCGAGTCAGGTAGCAACGAATTTGGCGACTGGCTGGAATGGGAGAACCTGACGCTGTGCCACATAGACACGGGAGCCATCATCCGCAACCTTATGACGGAAGAAGAAATAAACTGGCTCAACGCCTACAACGCAAAGGTATACGACAGTCTGAAAGACCACCTCCCCGCCGAAGTGGCGCAGTGGCTCCAGGAAAAGACAAGGCCTATATAAGACCTGCTATTATAGAATCTGAAATAAACCAGTCCTCCTCCGGGATTTTCATTCCGCAGGCCCCACGGTCTGTACGCAGGCCCAGCATCAGTTCTTCTTCACGAATCTGTTCCGGCGTGAGATGTTCGCATTCGGAAGTCCATCCGCTTGTCTGCTGGGAATTCCAACTCCTTAGATCCGTGCCTATGAGGGAGTGGGCCCCAGGGCCCAGCCCCACATACGGCACCCTTCTCCAGTAAGCGGAATTGTGGACAGCTTCCTTTCCAGGGACTGCAAAATTGGATATTTCGTAATGATGGTAGCCGGCGGACTTCAACTTGCCGCAAAGCAACCGGTACTGTGCGGCGCAGGCCTCGTCAGACGCTTCTGCATACGTTCCAGTCTCTATCATCTCAGCCAGGGTGCTTCCTTCCTCAACTGTCAGCTGGTAAGCTGAGATATGCTCCGGAGCCAGCTCCAAGGCCTGGTCCAGCGTCTCTTTCCAAAGTCCGGGAGTCAACTGGGACAGTCCGTAAATCAGATCTATGCTTATGTTGTCGAAGCCGGCCTGACGCAGGCGCCGAAACGCCTCCCTGGCGCATGTGCCGTCGTGACGGCGGTTCATCCAGCGCAGGATATCGTCATTGAAAGACTGCACTCCCATACTCACGCGGGTGACACCCAGGGATTTGAGGAATGCGGCATAATCAGGGGTGATGTCGTCCGGGTTCACCTCCACCGTAAACTCCTGATAGGGGCCATATCCCAGCTTATCCACTATCCGTTTCAGCAGTTCGGGAGCCAGGACGGATGGAGTTCCTCCTCCTATATACAAGGTATTGAGCGCCAGGGTGCCTTCTATCTCGGAGCGGCGGCGCTCTATCTCACGGCCGAGTTCCTCCACAAAAAGTTTCTGCACCTTACCGGAACAGATTTCAGAGTAGAAATCGCAGTAGGTGCAGAAACTTTTGCAAAAGGGAACGTGGATGTAAATCATCTGAGCAGCAGTTCAGCGCTTCCCAGCAAGCCCTGCTCAGTAAAGGCCTCCACAGTGTATATTCCCTTATGGAATTCGGGGATTTCGTTAAGGTAGATACTCATCTCCACCTCTTTTCCGTTATAGTCAACCTCACGGGATGCAGACGCCTCCATCCTCTCTCCGTCTACAGTGAAAGGAATGCTGTAAGAGTTGACCAGAAGCTGTCCTTCAGGATTGTAAACCCTTATATACACCCTTACAGGGCCCTTGGGAGCAAGCTCGTTCTCTACCAGGCTCAGAGATGTTATGAGCCTTATTACCCTGCTGCTCCTGTCGGTTGTCTTGTCGGAACTGTTCATTGCCTCGAGCCTTAGTCCGCGAGCCTTTATGACGGAGCCTGCGGCCACCTGGCCCGTCAGGGCCTCTACTTGCTGGCTCAGGGCCTCGTTCTCGCGCTTGCTTGTGGCAGCCTCCTGGCGTGCGGCGGCGGCCTCGGCCGTCAGCTGGTGATTGAGGGTGTTGAGGGAATCTATCTGAACTATGTAGTTACGCATAATGGACCTGAGAGTGCCCAGCTCTTTCTCGTACTGACGCATCTTAGCCCTGTTGGTGGCCTCGGTCTGCTGGATTCTCTCTACCAGCTGTGCGACCTCTTCGCGGGAGGAGTCCAACTGGACGTTGATGTTCTCATAGTCAGAGGAAAGGTTCTCGTAGTCTCCCTGAAGGGCTATGATCTGTTCTGTCAGCTCTTCTTTCTCTACGTTGAGGTCCTTGACAAGAGATGCCTTGGAAAGCCAGATATAGGCCAGGGCCGCTCCCAGGGCGACACACAAGGCTATAAGGGCAATCATCACGGTTTTTGCTGTGTTGGAGCCGGTTTTCTTTTCTTTCTCCAGGCGGTCAAGCCTCTCTAACGGATCTTCTTTCATTGCTGTTGTTTTTTAATACACTGCGAATTTAGCAAAATTCGTACACTTCCACTATCTTTGTATATATGAAATACATAATTAGAGCCCTCAAATACTTCGTTTACATCTCCCTGATCGTGACCATAATCCTCTGCATACTGGTCGCTCTCAAGATGGTGAGCCCCGACATAAACATAATGTTCAGGAACGGGTGGAAATCCGTAGGCTTCATAGCCCTGATGTTCCTTGCAGTATCTGCCCTTTATCCCAGATTCGGGTATGTCAAGCGCGGCGTCAGGATTCTCGGAGAGTACTCGCAGATCAGGGACGGCATTGTCAGTTATATGGAAGACCACGGGTACCAGCTGGAGACTGAGGAAGGCGAGAATATGACATTCAGGCTCCGCAACAAGTTCTACCGCGCCACAAGGACGTGGGAAGACAGGGTAACCCTTACAAGGGAAATGGCCGGATTCTATATGGAAGGCATCTCCAAGGACGTGGCCAGACTGGCCTCAGGGCTGGAATTCAAATTTCGGAATCCCGAAACTTAGCCGCGGCAGCGCACAAAGCCTCATAGAAATCGGCTCCGAACAACTCTGAAAGGGGTTCACGCAAGAATTCATAGACGTGAATCCCTTCTTTCTGTCCCTTCAGGACAGCGGCCTTGCATATGTCCCAACGGTGGTAATTCAGGGCAAGGCCTCCTCCGGTAAGCTTTGTGACCCTCACCGGGTAGAGCCAGCACGAACGGGGCTTGCGCATTGCACACTCCCCCTTGAAGAAGCATTTCTCTATGGCGCAGAGACGGTTTCCCTCAGCGTCCGTGAACGAATACGCACACTCGCCTCCCCGAGAAACCGTGGTGACGAGGTCTCCCTCGATGTCCACCTCGAAGAAGCCCTTGGCTTCAACCGCCGCGTGACCGTCGTCAGGCATATATTTACCGAATGCGGGATACTCGTCCTCCAACACCTGAAGTTCCTCCTCCTCCAGGGGGGCGCCGAATTCGCCGGCTATGCAGCATTCGCCCTTGCAAACAGGATAGTCGCAGCAGAAGAACTCGGTTATGACTTCTTCTGAGACAAGTATGTCCCCTATCTGGAAAATGACGCCGTAATCCCTCTCCGCACTCATCTCTGGATATACTCTACCCTGCTGGCCTCGGCTATGGCCTGAAGGATGTCGGACACCTGTTCGGGACTTATCTTCTCCAGGCGGGACTGGTAATTGGTAAGAAAGTCCTTGCGGCCGCAGTACCTGCCTATGGCAAAGTCGGCTTTGGCAAGATTGTCGGACATCTCTTCTGAGATGACACCGATGAGCTGGGACCTGTAGGTCTTGATGTCGTCCTTGTCATATTCTTCCTCGGCGCAGTCCTGAATGACTTTCCAGACATTCTGGACGTCAGGACGGGAGGAGAGTCCTTCCACGGTGACAAGGAGCGAGTACCTTTCATAAGGATACACCTCAAAACTGGAAGCAAGAGATACGGCATTGCCTTTATAGACCTTGCGCACCGCGTTCTGGATGATGATTTCGGCAAGACGGAGTGAAAGATAGCTCTCCGCGCTCAAAGACAGAAACATAGACATTGCACAGCAGATCTCGGGAGTTCCCTGCGCAAAGTATGTGGCCGTACCCGTCCTCTGCTGATACTGCAGATGAGGGAAGATTGCATACTTGCTGTTGGTCTGGAAAGCGCCCAGATACTTATTAAGCACCGTCTGTACCTGAACTTCGCTCAGGCTGGAGGTAAGTACTATGATTCCGTCGTCAATATTGGAGAACCTGTCAGTGAAGCACTGGTCGAGGGCCCTTTGCATAAGGTCCTTCGACAGTTCCACGTCATACTTATAAGGAGTATAGACGAAGTCCGGGCGGAAAAGGCTGTCGATGACGGCCTCCTTTGAAGTGCCGCGGGGCTGCTCGCAGAAGTATTCGTATGCCGCGGGGTCGGCCTTTGCGCTGCCTGTCACGGCAACCAGCGCCTGGACAAGGAGTTCAAGACTGTTGGAAGGAGCGTATCCGTTTATGGACAAGTCCATAAGGGTTACATCCGCCTTCATACTTATTCCATTGAGGGCCAGCATGTTGCGAAAAGCGGAGCCACTCATCCCCCTGACTTTGAAAAGGGGCAGCAGGTCTTCTACATAGGCTCCCTGGCCATATTCAAGACCTTCTATGCTGCTGTAACCCCCGCGAGTCATCAGGGTATACGCTATGTCCCTGGCTTTCTTGTCCTGCTTGTAGATGACCCTGATTCCATTGGAGAACATCCATAGTTTTCCGCCGGTCACGGGCTCGTCGGAATTGGAGGTCACCTTGACCTTCCTGGGCATGTCGGGAACCAGTCCGGCTGAAGCGGAATAGTCCAGGTTGATCCTTGCCGCGGTGGTGGCGGCTGTCCTTTCGGTATATTTTGCCCTGAGGTAATCGTTGAAAAGGGGCAGCTCGTCCGCGGGCTGCATGTTGCGGGAGTCGAAGAATGCAGCAATTGCCTTCTTGCCTGCATCTTTACTGTGGCGCATCTCTATGAGTACGAGATTCCTGCTTGCTATGAAGTCCCTTGCAGTCACGCCGTTGACTTTCATGTCGGCGTTCACTTCGCTTGCTATGGACGCCATATCGCCTTTCTGACGCAGGTAAAGCTGCTCTGACTTGAAGTCCTCGAGGAGCTGGGCCTGGGTATCATACATCTGGGAAACCATCTGTGAAACAGACAGTTCCTGGGCAGAGGCGCTCAAAAAAACAAAGAGAGATGCAAAAAATAAAACTACTTTAGACAGTTTTAGCATAAGATTTGCGTTAGCATTGGCAAAAATAACACAATTTTACTATTTTTGTTAACGGCGATTTTAACTACAACTATTATACTATCATGAAGAGATTTTTACTTTCAATCGCAGCAATTTTGCTTTCAGCCGGTTTGATTTCTGCGCAGGAGGCAAGCCTTCAGCAAGCAACTGAGTTGTTCAACAACGGCGCTACGGCTTTCAGCTCAAATGATAAAGCCGCTGCCCTCGATTATTTCCAGAAAGCCTACGACATGGCCAAGGCAATTGGAGATGAAGGTGCAGAGATCGTCAAGAACTGCTCTGAAAACATTCCTAAACTTTACAATTCTCTGGCAACTGACCTTATTAAGGATACCAAATATGACGAGGCTATCGCACAGCTTGAAAAGGCTGTAGCCGCCGCCAAGGAATTCGGAGCTGACGATGCCCTTGCAAACGCACAGAAACTCATACCTCAGGCACAGTTGCTCAAAGGAAACGCTCTTCTCACTGCAAAAGACTATGAGGGAGCAGCTGAAGTTTACAAGGCAATAACCGACTCAGACCCCGCCAACGGAATGGCAGCCCTCCGTCTCGGAATGGCCCTCAACCAGCTTGGAAAGGCAGACGAGGCTATTGCAGCCCTCAAGGCCGCAGCTGAAAACGGACAGGCCGACAACGCCAAGAAGCAGCTAGGATCAGTTCTCCTCAAGGAGGCTTCCAACTTCCTTCGCGACAAAGACTATCAGAAGGCATTCGACGCAGCAGTAGAGTCTGCCGGATACGCCGAGAGCGCAAATGCCTTCAAGATTGCGGGAACCGCCGCCAACAGCCTTTCTAAGAAAGCTGAGGCCATCGAGTACCTCGGCAAGTATCTCGAGCTCTCACCTAACGCAGCTGACGCAGCTCAGATCAAGGCCGTCATCGACGCACTCAAGAAATAAATGAAGCACCTTGAACTTCTCGCCCCCGCGAGAAATACAGACATCGGCATTGCAGCCATAGACTGCGGTGCCGATGCCGTATATATCGGGGGCCCAGGCTTCGGAGCCCGGAAGGACGCAGGCAATCCCCTCTCGGAGATAGAACGCCTGTGCTCCTACGCGCATACATACGGGGCCAGGATCTTCCTGACGGTGAACGTCACCCTGGAAGATTCCCAGATGGAAGAAGTTCACAATCTGATGCTTCAGGCGCAGCAGGCCGGGGTGGACGCCTTCATAATACGAGACCCCGTCATCAATACCTGGGACGACATCACCGTCCCTCTTCACGCCTCCACGCAGTGCGCAATGCGTGATGCGGCAAAAGCCAGGGAATACGCCTCCCTTGGCTTCTCCAGGCTGATTCTGGAAAGGCAGCTTTCGCTGGACCAGATTCGGGAAATGGCCGCCAGCGCTCCTGGCTGCGAACTGGAGTTCTTTGTCCACGGAGCCCTCTGTACCGGCTACAGCGGAGACTGCTACCTGTCAGAAGCTCTCAGTGGAAGAAGCGCCAACAAAGGAGAATGCATACAGGCCTGCAGGTCATTGTACGACCTGGTGGACAGCAAGGGCAACGTCCTTGTCAAAAACAAGGCGCTGCTGTCTCTAAGGGATTTCAACTTGCTTTCCAGGATGGAAGACCTGGCCGAAGCCGGTGTAAGTTCGTTCAAGATCGAGGGACGCCTGAAGAATGTCTCATATGTCAAGAACGTTGTCCGCGAGTACAGCATCGCCCTGGACAGCCTTATAGAAAAGTACCCGGAAAGATATGCCAGAGCCTCTTTCGGAAAGGTGACAGGAGGCTTTGTCCCTGACAGCAACAAAACTTTCAACCGGGGATACACCCAGCTTTATCTTGACGGGAAACGAGGCAGGTGGGCGTCGATGGAAGCTCCCAAATCTATGGGAGAGTGCATAGGGAAGGTTCTATCCGTACGCCCGGCCGGCAAATACGATATGCTCATCAGCGTCAAGCCCCTCAAGGGAGTGTCCGCCCTCAACAACGGAGACGGATTCTGCTTTGTGGACGGACACCAGATAACCGGTTTCAGGGGAGATGTCTGCAAAGGTTTTGAAATCCAGTGCAAGTCAGTACAGGGTCTCAAGCCCGGCGCCACCATCTACCGCAACATAAACGCAGCCTTTGAGAAAGAACTGCAGAACAATATGTGCCGCAGGCTCATCCCTGCAGGCATCTCACTGAAGATAAATGGTGACGAGGCTGAAGGATACTCCCTGGATGCCACCGCGACCACTCAGGACGGCAGGAAAGCCAGCACCACCCTGGATATCCAGGCGCCCGCCGCACAGAACAAGGGGCGTATGGAGGCAATGATCCAAAGCCAGTTTTCCAAGACGCTGCCGCACTATTTATTATCACCAGACGAAATACTAAACCAGAGTAAGGATGGCAGCATTCCGCTTCTCAGCGCTTCTGCCCTCAACGGCATCTGTCGGAAACTGGCTTCGGACCTGGACACCCTGCCTTGCGGCAAAGTCCCTATTCACAAGGCTGCCCGCCCTCAGGTACCGGTGCAGAAAGAAAAGGCCGTTCCCGTAAACGGAGAACTTATGCGGAGCAAGTACTGCATCCGCTATGAGCTGGGCATCTGCCCTGTCCGTCAGGGCGCTCCGGAAAGCGGCCCGCTGTTCCTTCTGAACAACGGGCGCCGCTTCGCCCTCGGCTTCGAATGCAAGAACTGCGAAATGACTGTAAAACGGAGTGCCGGCTAGGGGCGGAAGACGCTTTCGGCGTCAAGCCTGCATTCGTGGCGTCTTCCGCCCCTAGCCGGCACTCCGGAGAACTATATCAATTCCAAAGTCAATTCCACGTCCCCGAAATGCTGCACTTTGCCGCTGTTGTTCTGGATGTAACGCCTTGAAAGGCTTCCCCTCCATACAATATCGTCGCGGCTTTTAACAGGCAATTCTATCTCCACCCCGTAAGTCTTTGACTTGATCTTTACCGTAGCATCCACTTTCCAGGAAGTGACGGTTCCGCCGTCATCTTCGCTTATCATAAAGGCTATATCCTCCATCTGCTCCGTCCATTCCGATGCCAGCAGCACGTTGAAAGGGATTTTCTGGCCCAACTGCCGGCGTTTCACAACAACCATGAAGTCCGTGATGGTTGGGACGTAGTTGCGGAGCTCATCCTCGTTCTTGGCCTTGAAATTCTCAACCAGGCCGCATTTGACGAAGAACTCAGAAGCCCCGCAGAACCATGAATCGTAATTGCGTTTCATCTTGAAATCCTTGATTTTAAGGGCTTTGGATTCAGGCTCGTCAACTGTCTCCGCCTTGGTTCCTATGTAAATGCCTCCGCCTTGCCCCCATTCCGGATTCTGCTTAAGGAGCATCTCATAGGACGTGTATGAACTGTCGTCATTAACGTTGACTACCCAGACGGGGCGTTCCCTTGCTACAGCCTCGGAAACCTCAACCTCCTGGCCGTCCAGGGTATAGCCTATGTTTGACTCAGCGTTCGTTCCCGGGTTGAAGGTTATCACGGGCGCCTCCCGGCCGTTCCAGCTGTCTGAGAACGGCCAGTATATCTGGATGTCAGAGTCTATCAAGTCCTGTATATACCCTTCCACCGCAGCAGGATCTTCTTCTCCAGCCTTGGTCTGATTCTTTTCAGAGAGATATTGCCTGATGAGGTCTCTCAAGGGCTGCTGGAACTCCTGGCCGGATTTGGTTCCCGCCGCCTGGTCTCCCACGCCGCTCCCGGGAGAGTCAAACAAGTCTTTCATCGTGTACTCCTCGTCATATCCGTTCTCTGACGAGGCCATTACCGCAGAATGGACTTCATCCATCTGCTCCCTGCCCAGCGGAAGAGAGCTGAGCATCAGCGCCACCTCCTGCAGGGAGGCGGCGCTTTGCGATGCGTCAACACTCTGCTCGTCCAGCGTCCTGTCACAGGAGACCGCCAGCAGGATTGCTGCCATAGGCAGTATAAAAAGTGAAGTTTTCATAGAATAATGGTTAAGTATTACAGTTGCAAAGTGAACGAAAAAAAGCCGTGTACAGAAAATATACACGACTAATTGACAAAAACGGCCTCTGCCGGCCTCCAAGGCCTTTATTTGTAATACAGGACGAAGCGGTTTTTATAAAAATAGTCCTTCAGGACCTCTGTTCCGGAGAATCCGGCGCTTCGGAAGACCTCCTTGGTCTCGTCTGCCAACTGCGCGTTTATCTCCGTAAGGGCCTTGCCCTCCGGATTCAAGAAGCGCTCCGACCACTTTGCTATTGCCCTGTAATAGAGCATTGGGTCTTCCTGAGGAACGAACAATGCACCTTCGGGCTCATAACCCAGCACGTTCACCCTCATCTGCACCTTTTCGGAAGGGAGGATATATGGTGGATTACTGAGAATTATGTCGAAAGGGCCGTAAGGGAACTCCTGTTCCGTATCCAACACATCAGACTTGACGAAAGTCGGAGCCGCAGCCTGGCGCGACTTCAGTTCGGCAGCAAAGTCCTGCGTACGTGCCACTTCCAAAGCGTCCTCACTAATGTCTGTGCCAACGACGACGGATCCGGGCAGGTTCAAGGCAACGCTCCACGCAATGCAGCCCGACCCTGTACACAGATCCAGCACCCGCACCGGCTCCGCGCCCTTGCCGTAAGCTTCGCGCATCCTCTTAATGCGCGATGCGTGCTGCAGCGCGTCCCTCACCAGAAGTTCGGTTTCGGGACGAGGTATGAGCACGGCAGGTGTCACCCTGAAGCGCAGGCCGCAGAAATCGGCGTAGCCTAAGGCGTACTGAAGGGGCATTCCGCGGCTCAGGTCCTCCAATTTGGCCAGAAGCATTTCGGAATTTGCCTTGGAAATCTCGTAATCGGGGTTGACTATGTGAGTGTAGTTCTTTATCCCAAGCGTCTCTTCGCACAGCATCAGGATCATCTGACGCGCCTCGGGCGTGGGATACAACGGTTCAAGGGCCTTTATACCCTGATCTATGAACGCGTTGAGGAGCATTTCTACTTCTTGATTCCTCCAAACTTGCCGCCCTTCTTCATCGAACTGAAGATGTTGCCTCCGAAGTCGGTGATCTTGAAGGAAGCCTCGCGGCTGCGGGCAAAGGCGAGGTCTATGAGCTTGTCAGCCAGCTGGCCGAAATTGATTCCGCTGTAATCCCACAGATAGTTGGACAGGGATCCGGGGATGGTGTTTATCTCGTTTACGTAAACCCTCTTGTCCTGCTCGTCCTTGATGAAGTCTATCCTGGCTACGCCCTCGCAGTTGAGCACGCGGAAAGTCTTCTTTGCCAGATTCTTTACAAGGGCTGTCTCGTCATCGGAAATCTTTGCGGGGAGCTCGCGCTTGAGACTCTGCATTCCCTTGGACTTTGTTCCGGGGTTCATATATTTGTCGGAGTATGTGAGGATCTCTCCGCTGCGCATTGGCACTTCGCATACCGACGCCTCGCAATCCTCATAGTTGCCCAAAACGGAGCAGTTGACCTCCTTCAGTTTCTCCACCAGTTTCTCCACTATGATTCGAGTGGTGAAAGAGCAGGAATACTCAATGGCCTCGACAAGGTCTTCCCTGTTGTGGGCGGGGCGTATTCCCACGCTGGAGCCGGAATTTGCCGGCTTCACGATTACCGGATATGACAGTTCCTTCTCTACGGACTCTATTACGGAATCCCTGTTCTGATACCACTTCTTGTCGCTGAACCAGACATAGTCTACAACCGGGATACCGCTGCTCTGCAGTATCATCTTCATCGTGATCTTGTCCATACCGTTGGCAGATGCAAGCACGTCGCAGCCGGCGAAGGGAATGCCTATGGACGCAAGAACGCCCTGGATGGTTCCGTCCTCGCAGTTGGTACCGTGAAGTGTAGGCAGCACCACGTCCAGCTTGGCGGCAGGTTTGCGGTTGAAGAGTCCCTTGGAGTTGTAATACAGGTTGTGGTCGCCGTAGACGGTCTTGAGATATACTTCCTGGCAAGACTTGAACAGGCTGTCCATATCCTTGTAGTTGGACATCTCGAGAAGAGCGTCTCCCGTATACCACTTGCCGGTCTTTGCAATGTAAATGGGGATTATCTCGTATTTCTCCCTGTCCATAGCCTCCATTGCCTGGAGAGCTGTCACTACTGAAATCTCATTTTCTACTGAGCGTCCTCCAAAAAGGACTCCTACATTAATTTTCATACTCTGTTATTTGAAAGTGTCCGGTAAATCGTTCTCGTACAGTATGGCGTCCCCCGCCACGGCAAGACGCCGTATCTCTGCCGCTGCCTCCGTGAGGTCCTGGGCGCAGATGATGTCGTTCTTGGACATTCCACCTTCCACGGCACCTTTGTATATGGCGTTCTTGTTCAGTTTGTTCACAATTATAAGCTTGTCGGCTGCGGCGGCTATACGGCGGCCGAACTCGCGGCAGGCCTCTTCCTGTTTCTTACCAAGTTCCACGAAGCCTGGAGTCACCACTATCCTGGTGGCGCCTTCAGCCAGATTCAGGCCTCTGAGCACGTCCAGAGCCATCCTCGCCCCTTCGGGGTTGGAGTTATATGCATCGTCCAGGATGGTGAGGCCGCCTTTCTGGCTGACGAAGAGCCTGTGCTCAACCTGCTGCAGCTTGGCGATGGCCGTCTTCTGCTGGGCCTCTGACACGCCGAGGCGGTCTGCCACGGCCGCTCCGGCCAGGATGTTCAGCACGTTGCACTCGCCCATCAGGGAGGTATGCACCCTTGAGCGGACGCCGTCGTGGACTATGGTGAAGTCTGTGCCCGAAGGAGTGTAATTGATCTCATCAGCCCTGTAATTCAGCAGGCCGGAAGTGACTCCATAGCGCAGCAGAGGGCAGTTTGATGGCATATTCTTGTAGGAAGCAATGCCCGGAGAGTCGGCGTTGATCACGCCGAGACCGTCCTGCGGAAGGCTGCGTATCAGCTCGAACTTGGTATCCTGTATGTTCTCCAGGGTCTTGAAGGTCTCCAGATGCATCTCACCCACCGAGGTGACTATTCCTATGGTAGGGTGAACCAGGTCGCATATTTCCTTGATGTCGCCCGGCTGCTTGGCTCCCATCTCCACGATGAACACCTGATGGAAAGGCTGGAGTTTCTCACGTATGGTTCTCACTACACCCAGGGTGGTGTTGAAATTGCCGGGAGTTATGAGGGTATTGTATTTCTCAGACAGGATGCGGTACAGGTAGTTCTTTGTGCTTGTCTTGCCGTAACTGCCTGTGATACCTATTATAACCAGGTCCGGGCATTTTGCCAGCTTGCGGGCGGCGTCTTTGTAATACCACTTGGAGATTGCCTTCTCCAGCGGAGAGTTCACCAAGTTGCCCAGCAGCACCATCAGTTTTCCGAGAACCAGGATGAGCAGTGCGGCATAGAAGAACGCATATGGCCCGAACAGCCAGTAAACCGCCAGCAGCAACAGTATTCCTATTACCATTGTTGTCGCGTAAAGACGGATTACCCTGGCGGTGTACACTATCTTTATCTTGTACTTTGTCTTGTATTCCCAAAATGCATAATACAGCATGATTGCAGCGGCCACCAGCGCCAGATACTTGTTCCATACCAACCCGCATAGAAGCAGCAAAAGCCACCTGAGATGTCCCAGGACGTGCTCCTTTGCCCAGTCTCTATATCGCTCGGGCTTGTAAGAGTTCTGCTGGAACATCTGGATGTCGTAACGCAGCACGGCCAGCCAGCAGAGCAGGAAACAAATGGCGAAAACTATGGTAACAACATTTATCATACCTCTGTCACATTAAAGAAACTGGCCAGCACCCGCTTTGCCAGATATGGATTGTCCAGGAAAGAAAAATGGCTTCCGCCGGGGACGGTGACGAGCCCGGAGTCGGGGATGAGCCTGTTCATCTTCTGCGCGTCGGAAAGAGGGGTGGCGGTGTCGGCCTCGCCCCAGAACAGCAGTGCAGGCGCCTTTATCAGGGGCATCCTGTCACACAGGTCTTCGTTCACCACCTTTGAAAGCACGGCCTTCATCATAGGCGAAGCGTTGCGGTAGTCGGCGGAGCCTGCCTTGGCGCGGCGCGCATTCCACGCTTCGGGATTGCGAAGTATCTTGTTGAAGAAAAACTTAGCAGCCTTGTAGGAATATACTTTTACATAGTATTTGAGGCTGCGGCGAGGCTTGACTCCTGCGGCATCCATCAGGAACATCCGGGAGCAGGCGTTGCGCGACGCATACAGGATGGCCACCCTTCCACCGAAGGAATGCGCCACTATGCCCGGATTCTCTATGCCCAGGTCCCTGCAGAAGGCCTCCAGGAACTGGGTATACAACTCTACGCCCCATACGGAATCCGGTTCTTCGGAAGCCCCGAAGCCCGGAAAATCCAAGGCATAAACACTGTAGTCACGGGACAGTACCGGTACGAGGCTGTCGAAAATGGCGTGGTCGCAACCCCAGCCGTGGAGCATCAGAACCGGGTTTCCCTGCCCGGTCAGCTCATAGAAGACATCCTTATCCCGATATCTGTAAAGCATATGCTATTCGAAGTAGAAATCTTCGTCTTCAGTCTTCTTTACCACCGCATCGGAATCTCCTCCGCTGCAACTGAGGTCCAACTGCATTCCCGGAGGGCCAATGAAGCGGTCCATGTCACTTACTCCCAATGTTCCATCCTGAAGCACCTTCTTCATGAAGATACCCCAGATAGGAAGGGCGGCGGCAGCTCCCTGGCCATAGGTCATGGATTCAAAATGAACCTGCGGGTCTTCGCCTCCCACCCAAACGCCGGCGGTGATGCTGGGGGTATAGCCTATGAACCAGGCGTCAGAGTTGTCGTTGGTGGTTCCGGTCTTGCCTCCGATCTCTCCCTTCAGCTGATATACGGACCTAAGTCGGGTTCCGGTTCCGGAATTTACTACACCTTGCATAAGGTTGACCATAAGGAAAGCCGTCTGTTCGCTGATTGCCTCCGACTTGCGGTTGGTGAACTCGCTCAGCAGGTTGCCCTGGCTGTCCTCTATCCTGGTGACGAAAATAGGACTGACGTAGACTCCCTTGGACGGGAAGGTGTTGATTGCCGATATCATCTCGTACGGAGCAAGGTCGGCAGATCCCACGCACAAGGCCGGAACCTCGTCTACGTGGCTGTAGATTCCCATCTTGTGCATCATCTGGGCCATTGCCTGAGGGCCGAACTGCTTCATCAGGTAAGCCGATATGTTGTTGGAGCTGTTGGTAAGGCCCCACTTGAGAGTCACCGTACGGCCTATCCACTCGGAACGGTCGGTACTCCTGGGCGTCCAGGTATCGTTGCCCACTATGAAGGACTGGGGCACGTTGACCACCTGGTCACAGGGAGACATTCCCTCCTGCATTGCAAGAGTATAGAGGAACGGCTTGACAGTGGATCCCACCTGGCGCTTGCCCTGGCGCAGGTTGTCATATTTGAAGAAGCGGTAGTTGGGGCCGCCCACGTACGCCTTGACGTGACCTGTTGAAGGTTCGATGGCCATAAACGCGGCCCTGAGGATTCCCTTGCAGTAGCGTATGGAATCGTCCGGGGTCATCAGGGTGTCTATGTAACCCGCCTTGTTCCAGGCGAAGAGCCTCATGTTCTGCGGCTCTGAGAAGGTCTTCAGGATGTCGCTCTCGGAAACGCCCTCGTTACGCATCATCCTGAAGCGGTCGCTGTTGCGGCGGGCCTGGCGCATTATCCTGTCCACGATATCCTGGTCTACGTCATTGGAGAACGGGTAGCGCCTCTTGCTGCGGGCTTCCCTGTCGAATGCCTGCTGCAGGTTTCCGCCCAGCTGCTCTTCCACGGCCTCCTCGGCGTATTTCTGCATCTTGTAGTTGATGGTGGTGTATATCCTGAGGCCGTCCTTGTCAAGGTTGTAGGATTCTCCGTTGGCCTTCTTGTTCTTGTTGAGCCATCCGTAGAAGTCGTCCGTCGCCCAGGCGAGAGAATCGGCGGCATAGTCCTCAGGGAACTGGTAGTCGCTGCGCTTGGGCTTCTGCGCGTTCATCACGCGGCGGATCATATCCCTGAAATAGGGGGCGATTCCGGCGTTGTGGTCCTGCACCTGGTACTGGAGCACGATGGGAATCTGCCTGATGGAGTCTCTCTGCGCGTTGGTGAGCACCCTGTCTTCCAGGGGGAAGCCGGACTCAGGAGGGAGGTCCGTCTTGGCCATCCTGC
Source organism: Bacteroidales bacterium (assembly GCA_017437825.1). GTDB lineage: Bacteria > Bacteroidota > Bacteroidia > Bacteroidales > UBA932 > Cryptobacteroides. The sequence continues at coordinate 14,509 of JAFRXC010000014.1, read as the reverse complement.
CTATCACGAAGTTCCTTCTTTCAAGGGCGAGGTCGGGATTGAGCGTAGGGTTGTACCTGGTGGGCTTGTTTATCATTCCGATGAGCATTGCGCTCTCTTCCACAGTAAGTTCCGAAGGCAGTTTCGCAAAGAACGTCTCTGAAGCCGCGCGTATTCCGAATGCGCTGCTGCCGAAGAAAATGGAATTGAGGTACATATCCATTATCTCGTCCTTTGTGTAGTCCCTCTCCAGTTTTACGGCGGTAATCCACTCCTTGAGCTTTATCCACACCATCTGGAACTTGTTCTTGATGGTGTCACGGGGATAAAGGGTCTTTGCCAGCTGCTGGGTGATGGTGCTTCCTCCTCCCTGGCTGGTATCCCTCATCAGGATGGTCTTGAAGAAAACCCTGGCGAGGCCCCTGAGATCGATTCCGGAATGCTTGTAGAACCGGGCGTCCTCGGTTGCCACGGCGGCGTGGATTATATGGGGGGAAAGCTCGTTGTAACTGACGAAGGTCCTGTTTTCTATATGGAACGTTGTCAGGACTTCTCCGTCCTGCGCTATTACCTGGGTGGCAAGTTTGCTGTCAGGGTTCTCCAGCTCTTCGAAAGAAGGGATCTTGGCGAAGAGCGCCACCGCCAGCAGAAGAAGGGCGACGGCGAGTACCGGGAGCGTCAGAAGACACCAGAAAATAGCTGTTATACGCTTCTTTGTTTCAGGTTTCATAGCCGATATTATAACTTACAAAATTAACGATTAAATTTGGAAAATTGCCTTGATTGTGTTTTTCTTTGCAAAATCAAACAAAAATCGAGCAGTAATGGAGGGGAATTTGGTAATTGTAGAGTCTCCAGGCAAAATAAAGAAGATCGAGGAGTATCTGGGGAAAGATTATACTGTAAAGGCCAGCATAGGTCACATTCGTGACCTTCAGGACAATAAACTCAGCATAGACGTAGAAAACGGGTTCTGCCCCGAGTACGTCGTGCCCGCCGACAAGAAGAAAATAGTATCAGACCTTAAGAAGTCCGCAGACAAGGCCCAGACCGTATGGCTGGCCTCCGATGCCGACCGCGAGGGAGAAGCCATATCCTGGCACCTGATGGAAACCCTGCAGCTTGATCCGGCCAAGACCAAGCGCATAGTGTTCCACGAAATCACAAAGTCTGCAATACAGGAAGCCGTGAACAACCCGCGGCAGATAGACATGAACCTAGTGGACGCCCAGCAGGCAAGGCGCGTGCTCGACCGCCTGGTGGGATTCGAACTCTCCCCGGTTCTCTGGAAGAAGATACAGCCTAAGCTTTCCGCCGGACGCGTCCAGTCAGTGGCGCTGAGGCTCGTTGTGGACAAGGAGAAGGAAATCCTGGAATTCAATCCCGCTCCATATTATATGATTGAGGGCCTGTTCGTCACTCAGAAGACAGGGTCTCCGCTCAAGGCAGTTCTGGAGAAGCGCTTCGCTTCGGAAGACGAGGCCAGGGCTTTCCTGTCGGACTGCATAGGGGCGTCATTCATCGTTGGCGGAATAGAGAAGAAGCAGAGCGTCAGGGTACCTGCCGCGCCTTTCACCACCTCCACCCTGCAGCAGGAAGCTGCGCGCAAGCTGCGTTTCACCGTCAGCACCACTATGAGGGTAGCGCAAAGCCTGTACGAACGCGGACTTATCACCTATATGCGTACAGACTCCACCAACCTGTCGTCTCTTGCACTTGGAACTGCCAAGAAATTCATCACTGAGAACTACGGTGCAGAGTACTCCAGGACAAGGCAGTACAAGACAAGCGGAAGAGGAGCGCAGGAAGCCCACGAGGCAATACGCCCCACCTTCATCGACAACACTGCCATAAGCGGCACCCCGATGGAGCAGAAGCTGTACAACCTCATTTGGAAGAGGACGGTAGCCTCGCAGATGGCAGACGCCTCCGTGATGAACACCACCGTCAAGATAGACTGCGACAAGCGCCCCGAGCACTTCTCCGCGCAGGCAATGACCATCCTCTTCGACGGCTTCCTCAAGCTGTACATAGAGAGTTCGGACGATTCTTCCACCCAGGACAGCGAGACCGTGCTGCCTGAAATCAGCGTCGGCGTGGGACTCTCGTCCACTGCTATCAACGCTCTGTGCAAGTTCACGCAGCCGCCGCTCAGGTATTCCGAGGCCTCCCTCGTAAAGAAACTCGAGGAACTGGAAATAGGCCGTCCTTCCACGTACTCCCCCACCATAACCACCCTCACTTCAAGGCGCGGATATCTGGTGAAAGGCGACAAGGAAGGCAGGAAGTTCCAGGTAACGAACCTCAGCCTGAAAGGCTCCGTCATCAGTTCTTCAGTCAAGACGGAGACGGTGGGTGCCGAGAAGGGCAAACTCCTCCCGATGGACATAGGAATCATTGTCTCCGACTATCTCAAGGCCAATTTCCCGGGCATAATGGACTACGACTTCACAGCAAACGTAGAGAAAGACCTGGATAAGATTGCCAACGGAGAACTTGCCTGGAACAATGTGATATCCTCTTTCTACTATCCTTTCCACAAGAAGGTGGAGGATTCCCTCACGGACGGCCAGTACAACAGGATCAGCCGCGAGATAGGAACCGCCCCCGACGGAGAGCTGATAGTGGCCAGGTTCGGCCGCTTCGGCGCATACGTCCAGAAGGGAGATCCCGAAAAGAAGCAGTACGCCACCCTGGCTAAGGGACAGTTGATAGAGAGCCTGACTCTGGAAGAAGCGCTGAAACTGTTCCAGCTGCCAAGGAACCTGGGACAGATAGACGGCGCCGACGTGATCGTAACCAAAGGCAAGTACGGCCCGTACCTCAAGTTCGGCGACAAGAACATAGCCCTTCCCCGCGGAACTGACCCTATGAAGATAAGTCTGGAGGACTGCCGCGGCATAATAAGCCAGGCCCAGGAGAAGGTTGGCGCAAACGCCGTCCTGGCCGAGTTCAAAGACGGAGAAATCCAGGTCATAAACGGCAGGTTCGGCCCTTACATCAAGTCTGACGGCAACAATTACAAGATTCCCAAAGGGGTTGAAGCTGCGGCTCTGACCCTGGAACAGTGCCAAGAAATAATTAACAGCGTAGGAAGCGAGAGGAAAAAGCCTTCAAAATTCAAAAAAGTAAGTAAATAGAAGGAATTTTTTAAAAATTTATCTATCTTAGAAGCCAAATAACGTTAATTATAACAATGGCTAAATATCAGATAGATCAGATTGACCAGAAAATATTGTCATTGCTGGTCAATAACGCAAGGATGCCGTTCCTTGAAATTGCACGCGAGTGCGGGATTTCCGGCGCCGCCATCCACCAAAGAGTAAAGAAACTTGAGGCAAACGGAGTGATCAAAGGCTCCAGGCTGCTTGTGAAACCGGAGGCAATAGGCCTTCAGGTCTGTGCATTCGTAAGCCTCTCCCTCTCTGAGAACAACAAGTATGCAGAGGTCATCACCTCAATCAAGAAGATTCCAGAGGTGGTGGAGTGCCATTTCATCACCGGAAAGGCCTCCATCCTGCTCAAACTGTTCTGCTTTGACAACAACCACCTGATGGAGATCCTCCTGAATACCATCCAGAAAATCCCATACGTCCAGTCCACAGAGACAATGATATCCCTGGACCAGGCCTTCGAGCGCCAGATATGGGTTAAGGATTACAATTATTCCACCGAGGGCCTCAGCCCTGCTTCTGAATAATGGCCTTTGCCAGGAACAAGTCCTCGGCAGTTGTTATTTTGATGTTGAACCTCTCTCCAAGTACGTAGGAGAGAGGTATTTTATTTCTCTCCACTACTGAAGCGTCATCGGTGAAAGCAGTGTCGAATGCCTGCTCGTAAGCCTTTGAAAGAATCTCCGAATGGAATACCTGGGGGGTCTGGACGGCATATATCCTGGAACGGTCCAGAGTCTCGGGGGAAGAACTGAGCCGGCCGTCATCGTTTTTCAGAACCCTGAGCGTGTCCACGGCAGGAACCACCGGGATGGCAGAACCGGTTTCCGCGGCCTGGTGCACAAGTTCCTGAACCAGCCGGACGGATACTAGCGGACGCACAGCGTCGTGGACTGCCACGATGGCGCCGTCCGGTACCTTTGCGAGGGCGTTCTTCACAGAATGGAAACGGGTGATTCCGCCCTTGACTACCATCTGCGGAACGGAGAAATTGCTCTTGAGGCAGTAATCCTCCCAATACGATACATATTCCTTGGGAAGGACCGTTATGATCTTGGCAGAAGGAAGCGCGGTTGTCATAAGTTCGATGGACCTGCGCAGGATGGGACGCCCCCCGAGATCGAGGAACTGCTTGGGAATGTCGGCGCCCATACGGGCTCCGCTGCCGCCTGCTACCATTATGACATAAATTTCTCTTTCCATCCCTGATTTTTTCTGCAAATTTAAACTTTTTTCGTACTTTTGAGACTCAAAGATTATTCTTAATTAAGTCCTTAATTACTATGGCATTTTCATTCTTGAATCAAGAGCTTGCAATCGATCTCGGTACGGCCAACACCGTCATCTTCCAGAATGACCAGATAGCGTTGGACGAGCCCAGCATAGTTGCAATAGACAATAATACAGGAAAACTTCTGGCACTGGGAAGCAGGGCCAAGCTGATGCACGAGAAAGTAAACCCCGCAATCAAGACCGTGCGCCCGCTGAGGGACGGCGTAATAGCCGACTTCAACGCCGCCGAGATGATGATCAGGGGCTTCATCAAGGAAGTGAACAACAAGCGCCGCTCCTTCTTCACCCCCAACCTCAAGGTGGTTGTGGGCATCCCTTCCGGAAGTACTGAAGTTGAGATCCGCGCCGTGCGCGACTCTTCCGAGCACGCCGGAGCCCGTGAAGTATACCTGATCTACGAGCCTATGGCAGCCGCCCTGGGAATCGGCCTCGAAGTGGAGGCGCCTAAGGGCAACATGGTAGTGGACATAGGCGGCGGTACCACCGAAATAGCCGTCATTTCCCTTGGAGGCATCGTTCTGCAGGACAGCATCCGCACAGCGGGAGACGTGTTCACCAACGACATCCAGTATTACCTCAAGCAGCAGCATAACATCAAGGTGGGAGAGATAACCTCAGAGCGCATCAAGATTGCCGTGGGTTCAGTCATCCCCAACCTCGAGGACGAACCCGAGCCAATCGTCATCAGGGGACAGAACCTTATGACGGCCCACCCGGTAGAGGCTACCATCACCTATCAGGAGATTGCCCACTGCCTTGACAAGTCCGTGGCAAAGATAGAGTCTTCCATCCTGCACGTTTTAGAGCAGACTCCGCCTGAGTTGTATTCTGACATTGTGGAGAACGGCATATTCCTTTCCGGAGGCGGATCCCTGCTCAGAGGCCTTGCCCAAAGGTTCACAGAAAAGGTAAACATTCCTTTCCACGTAGCCGAAGACCCTCTTCGCGCCGTGGCCAGAGGCACCTGTATCGCACTCAAGAACACTGAGCACTATTCGTTCCTCATGAGGTAATGCTTAAAAAGAGCAGCATAGTCTCCATTATCTTGACAGCAGCCATTTTCATTTTGTTGGAGGTGGCTGCGTTAAGTATGGTAATCCACGGAGGGGAACTGCAGAATATATGGATCTCCCGTTTCTCCCACAGCGTGATGAACACCTTGTGGGGAAGCAGCGAGTCCGTCAGGGACTACTTCTCCCTGAAAGGGCAGAACGAGGACCTGGCGCAGGAGAACTACCGCCTCAACCTTCAGGTAACCCGCCTTCGCCAGGCCCTCGGCCAGGAAGGGGACGGATCGGATATCGTAGGAGATGGCTACGCAGGCGAGTTCAGGTTCATACCTGCTGCCATCGTCAAGATGAGCCGAAACAAGCAGCACAATTATCTGATAGTGAACAAAGGCTACGAAGACGGGGTGCGTCCGCAAAGCGGACTCATCACCTCGCGCGGAGCCATCGGCATAGTGGAGGCGGTGGAGAAGCATTACTCATACTGCATCTCCTTCATGAACAGCACATTCAACGTCAGTTCAAGGATAGGTTCGCAGGGTGCGGTGGGCCCCCTTTCGTGGGACGGCCGCTCCTCCAACAAGGCCATCCTCCACGAGATTCCGCTCCAGACCATATTCTCGCAGGGAGATACAGTGTTCACCAGCGGATACTCTTCCATCTTCCCTCCTGACATCCCGCTGGGCGTCATAACAGGCTCCGGGATCCAGGATGGAACCATGTACGACATTTACGTGACCTTGCTTGAAGACCAGGCCGCGCTCAGATACGTTACTATTGTAGACCACACCGGCCGGGACGAGATAATCCCGCTGGAACAGATGGAGGAGGAAGACGATGAGGAGTAACCGTTTCTTTCTGATTTACCTGTGCATAGTGGCTCTCCAGATTCTGATATGCAACTATCTGAACCTGAGTTACTACCTTACTTTGAGCCTGTTGCCCGTGATAGTCATAATGATACCCGTAAGGTACTCCACCATAGCCGCCATGCTCATAGCGGCCGCATCGGGTTTCGTGGTGGATATCCTGGGCGACGGAGTCCTGGGCCTCAACATGCTTGCCATCATCCCCGTGGCGCTGGCGCGCAAGGGGCTGCTGAGTATTGTATTCGGCCAGGAGGTCTTCGCCCAGAACGAAGACGTCACCATCAAGAAATACGGCCTCATAAAGTTCATCAGCTTCATCGCCATCGCCCAGGCTCTGTTCCTGATCATATACATTCTGGCGGACGGCGCAGGTACCAGGCCATTCTGGTTCAACGCCCTTCGCTTCGGCATATCCCTGGTGACAGGCATCCTGGTCTCTCTATTCATTGCGGACACTCTTGCAAAAGACTATAGGGAAAGATGATTCTGGAAAGGAAAACCAAGATTCTGATAGGTCTGGGGGTGGTTGCGACCATCCTTCTGGCCAAGCTTTTCAGCATCCAGATCCTTGACCAGCAGTACAAGATAGACGCATCCAACAACTCAATGGTCTATGACATCATCTATCCAACCCGCGGAGTGATCTATGACCGTAACGGAGAAATCCTTGTCGGTAACAAGATAGCCTACGACATTCAGGTGACCCCGCGCGAGGTTCACGCCTTCGACACTCTGGCCCTGGCTGACGCACTCAACGTTTCCGTCGACTTCATACGCGACAAGATGGCGGAATACAAGAAGAACAGCCGCCGCATAGGCTTCCAGTCAGTGACAATGCTCAAACAGGTACCTTCCGAGACCTATATCCGCTTTGCCGAGATCCAGTACAAGTTCCCCGGATTCAAGGGACACGTGCGCAGCATCAGGGACTACCCCATCAACGCCGGAGGCAACCTCCTGGGCTATGTGTCCGAGGTGGATGCAGACTATATCCGCAAGCACGAAGGAGAGTACCGCAGCGGAGACTATGCCGGCAAGACAGGCATAGAGGCCGCAAGGGAAGAGGACCTTCGCGGAGAGAAAGGCTACAAGATCTACATAAGGGACTCACACAACCAGATAAAGACGGCTTACCAGAACGGAGAGATGGACAAGGAGGCGGTTGCGGGAAAGAACATCACCACCACCATTGACGCAAGGCTGCAGCAATACGGTCAGGAACTTATGCAGAACAAAGTGGGAAGTGTAGTCGCCATAGAGCCCAAGACAGGAGAGATCCTGGCAATGGTGTCCAGCCCCGGAATAGACGTGGAGATGCTCTCCGACATAGGCCAGTACTACAACCAGATTTCAAATGACCCGTACAAGCCTATGTTCAACCGTACGGTGCAGGCCTCATATCCTCCGGGATCTGTATTCAAGTTGATAAACGGCCTCATAGGCCTGGAAGAGGGGGTCCTCACACCCGACAGGCAGTACCCCTGCAACCACGGATACGCATATACCACCAACCGCAAACTGGGTTGCCACGGCCACCGTTCCCCTTTGAATATGGAAGAGGCCATCATGATGTCCTGCAACGGTTATTTCTGCTATGTGCTCAAATCTGTGCTTGAAAATAGGAAGTATGAGAACGTTTCCGAGGCTTTCGATGTCTGGAGAGAGTATGTCACCAGTTTCGGCCTGGGAGAGAAACTGGGAAGCGACTTCCCGTCCGAGCTTGGCGGAAACGTCCCCACCTCCGCCTACTATTCCAAGGTTTACGGGCGCAACGGCTGGAGGTTCTCCACCATTGTCTCACTGTCCATAGGCCAGGGAGAAATAGGCGTCACTCCCCTTCAGATCGCAAACCTCTGCGCCACCGTTGCCAACAGGGGATGGTACATCACCCCTCACATCGTAAAGGACTCGGAAGGCATAGAGATAGATCCCAAATACCACGAGCGCAATTACACCAAGGTTGACACCAACGAGTTCAAGAAGGTAATCCACGGTATGTGGAGAGCGGTGAACGAGCCCGCCGGCGCAGGCGGAACGGCATATGCCGCCGCCGTCCCGGGACTGGACCTTTGCGGCAAGACCGGAACCGCCCAGAACCCGCACGGAGCCGACAATTCCGTCTTCATCTGCTTCGCGCCTCAGGACGACCCCCAGATTGCAATCGCCGCCTATATAGAGAACGCCGGATTCGGAGCCACCTGGGCCTGCCCTATTGCATCGCTGATGGTCGAGCAGTATCTGACCGGCGGAATCCGCCCGGAGCGCAAGTACGTCGAAGACCGAATCCTTAACGCCAACCTTATGCCGGCAAGACGATGAAAGACAGCAGCGACAGAGGATTGAAGCAAGCCATAGACTGGAGGATAATAATCTATTATCTTCTGCTAGTCTTCATCGGGTTCATTAATATATACGCATCGATCCACTCGTCGGAGCCCAGCTCCATCTTCGACTTTTCCGTCAGGAGCGGAAAGCAGTTTGTGTGGATCCTCACGGGAATAGTCCTGGCTACGCTCATCCTTTTCGTGTTCAACCCGCGCCTGTGGGAGGTCATATCCATACCGTCGTACCTGATAGTGCTGGTGCTGCTGGTAGCGGTAATATTCGTCGGATCCGACGTTAAGGGCTCGCATTCCTGGTTCAACCTGGGTCCTGTAAGCTTCCAGCCGGCGGAGGTCTCCAAGATTGCCACTTCGCTGGTTCTGGCCACCATAATGAGCAAGACTAACTTCAAGATGTCCAACCTGAAGGACCTGCTGCTGGTGGCGGCCGTGATTGCGCTGCCTATGCTCATAATAATTGCAGAAAAGGAGACAGGTTCGGCCCTTGTATATCTGGGTTTCATCTTCGTGCTTTACCGCGAGGGGCTTTCAGGGTGGTTCCTGTTCTTTCTGGGAGTAGTGATATTATTGTTCATACTGACGCTTACGACATCCATTTATACAGCACTCATTGTGCTGGCTGCAGTGGCTTCGCTCTGCTACAGCATTTACAGCGACAAGCTCAAGCGATGGATCTGGGCTGACGTACCCGCTATCCTTGCCCTCATATTCATACCCAAGATCAACCTGCCCTTCAATCCGCTTTACATATATTTCGCGCTGACGGGAGTACAGGCTGCGCGTATGGCGTACAACTCTTTCAGGCAGCGCAAGTTCATAACCTTCGCCACCCTGGTGGCTTTCCTGGTCGGAATCGGCATAATCTTCTCTACTGAATACATCTTCAACAACGTGCTTCAGGATCACCAGCGCAGCAGGATAGAAGTACTGTTGGGAATGAAGGACGACCCTGCCGGAGTCGGCTACAATGTAAACCAGTCCAAGATTGCAATCGGATCAGGAGGTTTCTTCGGCAAAGGCTTCCTGCAGGGGACTCAGACCACATACGGCTTTGTTCCGGAGCAGAGTACGGATTTCATTTTCTGCACTGTAGGAGAGGAATGGGGCTTCGTGGGATGCCTGGTGGTAATCCTGCTATATGTCTTCCTGATATACCGGCTGATCACTGACTCCGAACGCTGCCGAGACCAGTTCACTCGGATTTACGGCTACTGCGTTGCGTCAATCATTTTCATGCACCTGTTCATAAACGTGGGAATGACCATAGGAATAATGCCTGTGATAGGTATTCCTCTGCCCCTTCTGAGTTACGGAGGGTCTTCACTATGGGCTTTCACAATCCTGATATTCATTTTCGTCGCTCTATACCGTCAGGAGAAAAAATATTTCTAATTTTTTTTAATAATTCTTGCATTTCAGTTTTTTTGTCGTATCTTTGCGATACAAAATTATCGATAAAAAAGTATCGGTATGGCCAGGAAACAGAAAACATCTTTAGTAGTAATGACTTCTTCAAGGAGCAGACTGCCCTTGTATTACAGCCTGCTCAGGCAATTGTCTCAAGAAGGAGTGAAAACCGTTTCATCTGCCACAATCGCAGACTACCTCAATATCAATCCAGTACTGGTCCGCAAGGACCTGGCTGGCGCAACCCACGTCTGCGGAATGCCAAAGCTTGGTTTTGAGGTTGCTCCCCTGCTCTCAGACCTTAAAGAGTACTTGGGCTACGACAACTACGATGAAGCCTTTCTTGTTGGAGTCGGAAATCTTGGCCACACCCTCCTCTCCCACAAGGGCTTCAAGGATTTAGGAATAAACATCGTCGCCGGCTTTGACAAAAATCCCGACTTGATCGGCAAGAAAGTAGGAGGCAAGGCAATCCATCCTATGGAGAGGATGGATGATTACATCAAACGCCGGGGCCTCAGGATTGGTATCATCACCGTTCCTTCAGAATGTGCGCAGGAGGTTTGCGACCATATGGTGGCAAACGGAGTCCGCGCAATATGGAACTTCTCGTTTACAATGCTCAATGTCCCCGAGAACGTCATTGTCAAGAACGAGAACCTGCCAGTTTCCCTGGCACTTTTGACACAACAATTGAAATCTATTTCAGAACAATAAGTATTACCTCTTTAAATACAAGGAATTATGAAAGCACAAAAAGAGAAGGCAGAAACTAATGTTGATTACACAGTCTCTGTACAAGAGGAGATTGACGCCTTGGTCAACAAGGCCGAAAAGGCATTGAAATCCTTCATCGAAATGGACCAGGAGCAGGTCGACAATATCGTCCACGCTATGGCCCTTGCCGGACTTGAGCATCACCGCGAGCTTGCCCGTCTCGCAATAGAAGAGACAGGACGCGGCGTATACGAAGACAAGATCATAAAGAATATTTTCGCTACCGAATACATCTGGAACTCCATCAAGAACGAGAAGACCGTAGGAATTGTTGAAGACAACGAATTGGAAGGATATGTAGAGGTAGCAGAGCCAGTAGGAATCGTGGCCGGCGTCACTCCGGTTACGAACCCCACCTCAACTACAATGTTCAAGGCTTTGATATGTATCAAGGCCCGCAATCCTATCATTTTCGGATTCCACCCTTCTGCCCAGAAGTCTTCTTCTGCCGCAGCGCGCATCCTCCTGGATGCCGCAGTAGCTGCAGGCGCCCCTGAAGACTGCATCCAGTGGATTGAGCATCCCTCAATTGCAGCCACTACTGCGCTGATGAATCATCCCAAGGTTTCCCTAATCCTTGCCACCGGCGGTTCCGGAATGGTAAGGTCTGCTTACAGTTGCGGTAAGCCTGCCCTGGGCGTAGGCCCAGGCAACGCGCCTTGCTACATCGAGAGTTCTGCAAACGTCCCTCGCGCGTGCACCGACCTTATGATGTCCAAGACTTTCGACAACGGTATGATTTGCGCATCCGAGCAGGCCGTGGTAGTTGACAAGAAGATTGTTGGGGAATTCGAGAGCTTTATGAAGGACAACGGATGCTACTTCCTTAACAAGAAGGAGACAGAGCTGGTTTCCAATTATGTAATCAATCCTGAAAAGGGTGCCCTTAATCCTGACGTTGTGGGAAAGACCGCATTCTGGATTGCAGAGCAGGCAGGCGTCAAGGTTCCTGAGAAGACAAAGATACTCATTGCCAAGCTTGCCGGCGTGGGCCCCGACTATCCTCTTTCAAAAGAGAAGCTGTCTCCAGTCCTGGCTTATTACATAGTGAACAATCACGAGGAAGGATTCGAGATGTGCCGCAAGATACTTGAAATGGGCGGTCTTGGACACACTGCAATCATACACAGCACGGACAGCGACCTGATAACCAAGTTCGGAAGCGCAATGAAGGTGGGACGAATCATTTCCAACGCCCCTTCCGCACAGGGAGCTATCGGTGACATTTACAACACCAACACTCCTTCCCTTACACTGGGTTGCGGTTCTTACGGCCACAACAGCACAACCGCAAACGTTTCAACTGTAAACCTTATCAACAAGAAGAGAATTGCAAAAAGAAGAGTCAATATGCAGTGGTTCAAGATTCCTCCAAAGATCTATTTCGAATACGATTCAATACAGTATCTCCAGGACATGGAGGGCATCAGCAGGGCATTCATCGTCAGCGACCCTATGATGGTAAAACTCGGCTATGTAGACAAAGTGCTTTACTACCTGAACAAACGCTCAGAGACCTGCCACTTCACCATCTTCTCCGACGTGGAGTCAGACCCTGACGTAGAAACCGTAATGCGCGGTGTCGAGGAGATGCGTCATTTCCAGCCGGACGTGATCATAGCCCTGGGAGGTGGTTCTGCAATGGACGCAGCAAAGGGAATGTGGCTCTTCTATGAGCATCCCGAGACTTCTTTCGACGGTCTCCGCCAGAAGTTCATGGACATCCGCAAGAGAGTTGTCAGGTTCCCTCATCTTGAGAAGTGCAAGATGGTGGCCATCCCTACAACTTCCGGAACCGGAAGCGAAGTGACTGCTTTCACCGTGATTACCGACAAGACCAAAGGCATCAAGTACCCTCTTGCAGACTACGCCGTTACTCCTAACGTCGCCATCATCGACCCTCAGTTCGTGCTGACGCTTCCAAAGCGCGCCACGGCTGACACCGGAATGGACGTTCTTACTCACGCCATCGAGGCCTATATCTCCAATATGGCCAACGACTATACAGACGGCCTTGCCCTTCAGGCCATGGACCTGGTGTTCACATACCTGAAGCGTGCCTATGACAACGGTCCTTCAGACCTCAAGGCCCGCGAGAAGATGCACAACGCATCCTGCATCGCCGGCATGGCGTTCACAAACGCCTTCCTCGGCTTGAACCACAGTATGGCCCACAAGCTCGGAGGCGACTACCACATCCCTCACGGTCGCGCCAACGCCATACTCCTTCCCTATGTCATCAAGTACAACTCCATCAAGCCGGACAAGTTCGTCCCGTTCCCCAAGTACGAGACATTCATTGCCGACCAGAAACTTGCAAGGGCAGCACGCTTTCTTGGATTCGGAGGCAATACCGTCGAAGAGAGCGTTGACAACTTCATCGCCGCCATCCGCAAGCTTATGAAGGATCTTGACATGCCTATGAGCATCAAGGCCGAAGGCATTGACGAGAAGGAGTTTATGGACAACCTTCTGGAACTGTCCGACAAGGCTCACGATGACCAGTGCACAGGTGCAAATCCCAAGTATCCTCTGGTCAGTGATATTGCCGAACTCTATAAGAAAGCCTATTACGGCGAGGACTAGAAGTTGAAACTTTTTCTGATATCCAGATCCTGGAAATACTGCAGGGTCTGGATACCTAGTTCCTGGGCGGTCTTAAGATTGGCCGGAGAATCGTCTATGAACAGTATTTCGGAAGGGTCGCAGCCGATTCCTTCCAGGGCTTTAAGATATATTTCCTTGCCAGGCTTCTGAGTCTTGAGCTGGAAGGAACAGAACTTTTTCTCGAAGGTCTCGTCGATGGGCAGACCTTGCTCGGCCAGCACTTCGCCTAGCAACTGCAGCGAGATGGGATTGTTGTTGCTCAAAAGATACAGTTTATACTTGCCTCTCAGGGATCTGATCAGCTCTACGGCATCCTCATTTGTCCCGTCAAGGAGAGAACAGAAGCAGTCGTGAATGGTCTCGCGTGTGGTACCGGGCCTGGAATGCGACAGAGCCGCGGCATAGAACTGATCCTCATCTATCTTTCCGGCCTCGAACTCCCCTATGAAGCCCTGCTGCTGGTAAATGTTGATAAAATCTTCTATGTCCTCGAAACCGGCTTCAGTCTTGAACCTGTTCAGGCACTGGGGTACATTCAGGCGGAAAATAACGCCTCCCATATCGAATACAACTGCCTTAATCATAACTAATCTTTGAGCGGGCAAATATACGATTTTATGGCGGAATTATAGCGGAAATTCCTATCTTTGCTTCCCAGAAAGCCTTGGTGGTGAAATGGTAGACACGAGGGACTTAAAATCCCTTGGACCGAAAGGTCCGTGCGGGTTCGATTCCCGCCCGAGGCACAAATAGACTTTGTAAGTTGTTGATTTTCAAGCACTATAAAAAATCTTGTTTTTTGTATCCCCAAAATTTGACCACAATTTGACCACTTATTTCTTCCATCTCCCACCTGGACAATCTGTCCACAAAATGGACTATTTGGCACTTCTATGGTGACAAAAAGACCATCATCCCGGCACTGGTCCCAGCTTTGCAATATCCTTAGGCGTTCCGATGAGGAACCCGGACGGAAGGCCACGTAAGGACCCGAAACCGAAGAATGTTTAAAATGATTTTGTTATGTTACCTACGATTAGAAGGAATCAAAGCTG
>JAFRXC010000013.1 GCA_017437825.1 Bacteroidales bacterium | reverse complement strand
CGGCTCAGGTGGGGCGACATCAAGCCCATGGGAGACGGATGGGCGGTGTCCATAGTCCAGCACAAGACGGGCAGTCCGGTGACGGTGCCCCTGAACGAGCTGGCCCTCTCCCTGTTGCCTCCACGCCCTGAAGACGAGGATGAGAACGTGTTTCGCCTGCCGAAAAGATCCGGCGTTATAACGAAATACGTCCGCAGTATCAGGGACAAGGCCGGCATAACAGGTAAGGAACTGACCTACCATTGCAGCCGCCACACGGCTGCGACACTGGCCATCTCCGCCGGTGCGGAACTCTACTCGGTGAGCAAAATCCTGGGTCATCGGAACCTGGTGTCAACGCAGGTCTACGCCAAGGTGAACCTGGACAAGAAGATTGAAACAGTTAATCTGACCAATGGTATATTTGATTAGCTATGTGTCCAGAGTAAACAGTGCCCAGATATGACCTTCAGACTTGAATATCCGAACTTGAAATCGTATCTTTACAAACATTTCCTGCAAGAGACGGGAGAAACTGTTGGAATATGAGCGAAAAGGACAAATATTATATGTTCATAGACGAGTGCGGGGACCAGAATCTCTCCGCATATGATGAGAACTTCCCGATATTCACGTTGTGCGGCGTCCTGATGTCACATAGCCAGCTCCGGGCGATGGAGAGCAAAATTTCCATGCTGAAGAAGAAGTACTGGGGCGAAAAGACGGTTATCCTGCATTCCCGAGACATCCGTAAGTGTGACAAAGAGTTCAAGATCCTTTTCGACCTGGATGTCAAGAAACGGTTCTATGAGGACTTGGACGCTATCCTCGGTGAACCAAACGCTTATACCGCCGTTTCTTGTTCCATCCTGAAAGAGCCATACATCCGTCAGTTCGGCCGATTCAACGACATCTATGGCCAGTCGCTTTCCTTCCTTATCGAACGCTCCATCTTTTTCCTGGACGATGTTTCCGAGAATGCGGATATGCACATTATGGCAGAAATGCGGGGCAAGCAGCAGGATCAGAATCTGCTGAATTACTACAACAAGCTGAGGGATGTTGGAACACACTGGGTTACGCCTGAGCGTCTTCAGTCCCATATCCGCAAATTCGACTTCCTGTCCAAGAAGCAGAATGTCACTGGCCTCCAGCTGGCCGACCTCATTGCTTACCCCATTACGCAGTATCTGCTTTTTCCCGACCGGGTAAACTTCGCCTATGACATAGTGAAGGACAACATCTATGTGAGCGATGGCAAAAAACTGGGATTGAAAGTGATTCCGAGGCCGGAGAAGGGGGTATAACAAAAAAAGAGTTGAGATTTCTCTTCAACCCTTTTCCGACCGGGGACACCCCAGTCCATCTGATTGGACTTGCCAATCCGTTGCAAATATAAGGATTCTTTTTGGTTATACAAATTTTCCTTTGCTCTTTTTTCTACTAAAGACTGTTGAAGGGCGTATCCCATAAGGAGGATGCGCCCTTCGATAGATTTTCGACGGCCTCCGGCCGTTTCGTTCGGGCTTCGCCCAAGAATTGACTCTTTAATGCTGACCGCATGCGCAGTCAGCAGGACGGCTGGGCCCTTGGCCTTTGCCGTCCGTTATTGCTCTGCAATGAACCGGCAGCGCCTCGGGAGAGCACAAGCAAGCTTGGCTCTCCGCTCGGCTTGCACGGTTATTCTGAGACGGGGCGGACAGAGAAGCCGTAGTAACGGTAGTAGTAGTCCCTGTACGCATAGCTCGAATCGAAGTACACGCCCCAGGCGTAATCCGAGATGTCCTCGTCGAGGGACGAAGACCAGTAGTTCCCGTCGGAGCCGGCATAGTAGAGGGAAGTACCGAACCGGTAGCTGGCGG
>JAFRXC010000012.1 GCA_017437825.1 Bacteroidales bacterium | reverse complement strand
GTAGATCACTAGGTTTCGCGTCTGTGCACGCCGACTCACCGCCCTATTAAGACTCGCTCTCGCTCCGGCTTACATCCCTGAAGGACTTAACCTCGCCGACATGACACAACTCGTAGGCTCATTATCCAAAAGGCACGCCGTCGCTGTTGCCAGCTCCGACCGCTTGTAAACGAACGGTTTCAGGTTCTATTTCACTCCCCTGCCCGGGGTGCTTCCCACCTTTCCTTCACAGTACTGGTACACTATCGGTCTTCTGATAGTATTTAGCCTTGCGGCATGGTCGCCGCAGATTCAGACAGGATTCCACGTGTCCCGCCCTACTCAGGTGGCACTCCTGGACTGACCTCGTTACCCGTACGGGACTTTCACCCCCTGCGGCCCGACTTTCCAGACGGTTCCGGTTCCTCGTCAGTCTCCCTTGAATGCTCCTACAACCCCGCATACGCCGTAACGCATCCGGTTTAGGCTCTTCCCCGTTCGATCGCCACTACTAAGGGAATCGATGTTTCTTTCTCTTCCTGCAGGTACTAAGATGTTTCAGTTCCCTGCGTTTGCCCCAACTTTATGTTGGTCCATGGACTTCATCCATGGGGGTTCCCCCATTCGGACATCTCCGGATCAATTCCTGTTTGCAGATCCCCGGAGCTTTTCGCAGCTTACCACGTCCTTCCTCGCCTCCAGAAGCCTAGGCATCCTCCGTTCGCTCTTATTCTCTTTCTCGAATGTTTCTTTGCCTTGAAATTGTAGTCCCTAAAACGAAAAAACTTATCGTTTTCATTTCTTAGACTAATCAATTTTTCTTCTTCTTTTTACCTCGTTTTCTCTCTCAATATTTTCAAAGATCTCAGTCCCTTTTTCCAAAGGGGATGCAAAGATACACACTTTTTATTACTGCGCAAATTTTTTTCTTAAATTTTTTAATTTTTTTCACTCCCTCCCTTTTTCCTTCCTTTCACTTTCTCCTCCTGCCCATTCCCTATTCCCCATTCCCTATTTCTCTTTCCTTCCACCTTCCAGCCCCTTATCGGCTCCTCCTATTATCCTACGGTCTCTTTAGTTTTCAGTCGCTTACCGGCTCCTCTTTCGTCAGGATGCCAACCATACACCCGAGTCCACTTCAAGCCTCTTCGCCCCAAATGCGCAACCGGCCCTTTGGCTAAACTAAGAAGACCGTGGAGCGTAATTCAATGATTATTAGTTAGTTGACTAGTGGTCACCCTACTGAAAACCGATAGGGTGCTATGTGATTAATTAACTGTATCTCAATATTTTACACTCCACGGCCACTTTCAGGAGATGTAAACGTAGGGGATGAGATATTGGGAGGAAGACCAAGAGGGAGGCTGGGAATAAGGCAGGACTGGGGAAGAGAACGGGGCAGTGTTCTTCCTGCAAATCACCGTCAGAGGTAAAAGGCAACTATGAGCACAGGAGAGGGGTGGAATTTGAAGGTGAGGCAATTTTGTGTCACCTTCAGTAGGAATCTGCCGCAGAGGCCATGTGTGGGGCTTTGGCTCTGATGGTGAATGGCGGGAGATGGAGGAGGGGAAGGAGATGGCACGTAGAGGGAGATTGTGATGAAGAAGACGGAGGAGAAGGCGGGGCGGGAGGAATATTCCTATTATTTATTATATTTGTTAGATAGAATATGACTATTCGATTTGTGAACTATAACCTGAAATCAATTCTATAAACAATATGGCAAACAATCCCAAACGCCCTGAGTCGATGGAAAGGATCACCACTCAGGCTCTCGCAGAAGAATTCATTGAAGAACAGATTGCAGCGCTCCGCGCCCAGATAGGAGACGGAAAAGTACTCCTTGCCCTGTCCGGAGGCGTAGACTCGTCAGTAGTGGCCGCCCTTTTAATCAAGGCGGTGGGCAAGCAGCTGGTAAGCGTACACGTGAACCACGGACTGCTCCGTAAAGGAGAGGCAGAGCAGGTCGTCCGCGTTTTTCGCGACGAACTCAAGTCCAACCTCATTTACGTAGACGCCCAGGACCGTTTCCTGGACAAGCTTGCCGGAGTTGCAGACCCTGAGACAAAGCGCAAGATCATAGGCGGAGAGTTTATCCGCGTATTCGAAGAGGAAGCCCGCAAGCTGGAAGGCATCAAGTTCCTGGCACAGGGTACCATATATCCCGACATCCTGGAATCAGGTCCGGTAAAGGCGCACCACAACGTGGGCGGTCTGCCGGACGACTTCGACTTCGAACTGGTGGAACCTATCAAGTTCCTCTTCAAGGACGAAGTCAGGGTTGTAGGAAAGGCCCTCGGCCTGCCTGACGGAATGGTATTCCGCCAGCCGTTCCCCGGCCCCGGCCTGGGCGTAAGGTGCGTAGGTGCCATAACCCGCGAAAGGCTTGCAGCCGTGCGCGAGTCTGACGCCATCCTCCGCGAGGAATTCGCCAAGAACGGCCTTGAAGGCAAGGTTTGGCAGTACTTCACCATCGTACCTGACTTCAAGTCTACAGGAGTGAAGGACGGCAAGCGCTCGTTCGACTGGCCAGTAGTGATCCGTGCCGTCAACACCCGCGACGCTATGACCGCAACCGTGGAAGACATTCCTTTCGACCTGCTGCAGCACATCACAAAACGTATCACATCCGAGGTTCCCGGAGTTAACAGAGTCCTCTATGACCTGACCCCGAAGCCAACCGGAACCATCGAGTGGGAATAATATTACATCTATATGGAAGAGAAAAAGAATCTGAGCCTGCCGGAGAACGCGCACAGGCCTTTGGAAAAAGGCGAAAAATACAACCCGATTCTGCCGGCGGACAAGAAATTCCCCGAAGTGACCCTATACTCAGTTCTTATGGGACTGCTGATGGTGGTCATCTTCTCTGCCGCCGCTGCATACCTGGGCCTCAAGGTGGGACAGGTGTTCGAGGCCGCCATCCCCATAGCCATCCTGGCAGTGGGAATTACCGGAGCTCTCGGCAAGAAGGACGGTCTGGGTCAGAACGTAATCATACAGTCGATTGGAGCCTGCTCTGGTGTGATAGTGGCGGGAGCCATCTTCACCCTGCCGGCAATCTATATCCTGGGTCTGGACGTCAACTTCGTCCAGATGTTCCTCTCCTCCCTGCTGGGAGGCATCCTGGGAATACTTTTCCTGATTCCTTTCAGGAAGTATTTCGTAAAGGAGATGCACGGCCAGTACCCGTTCCCTGAGGCTACCGCCACCACGCAGGTGCTGGTTAGCGGCGAGAGCGGAGGAAAGAGCGCAAGGACCCTGCTGGTGGCGGGCCTCATCGGAGGTCTGTACGACTTTGTCGTGGCCACCTTCGGAGCCTGGAGTGAGACCGTGACCACCACCGTGATGCACTGGGGCAAGGTGGTTTCAGACAAGGCCAAGGTGGTTCTCAAGCTTAACACCGGAGCCGCCGTGCTGGGACTCGGCTACATCGTAGGTCTCAAATACGCTTTCGTTATCTGCTGCGGCAGCTTCCTGGTTTGGCTGGTTATCATACCTCTGATGAATCTCATCTGGGGCGGCCAGGTAATTGACCTGATGGGCACCGGAATAACCCAGACCATCTCCCAGATGGCCCCTGACCAGATATTCAAGGAGTACGCGCGCCATATTGGAATCGGAGGCATCGCTACTGCCGGTATCATAGGAATAATCAAGAGCGCAGGCGTCATCAAGTCGGCCGTAGGCCTTGCCGCGGGCGAATTCAAGAAGCGCCCGGGCGCCAAGGCCGAGGTGACTGAGCGCACAGACAAAGACCTTTCGATGAAAGTCATCGTCTTCGGCATAGCCCTCACCCTGCTGGCAGTGTTCGCATTCTTCGGCCTCGGAGGCGTGGTCAACAACATCTGGCAGGCGCTCATCGGCTTGCTGATAGTGGCAGTGATCTCATTCCTTTTCACCACCGTGGCAGCCAACGCAATTGCAATCGTTGGAACCAACCCCGTGAGCGGAATGACCATAATGACGCTGATAATCACCGCATTGGTGCTGGTTGCAGTTGGCCTCAAGGGTAATGCCGGAATGGTAGCCGCTATGCTAATAGGAGGCGTGGTCTGCACCGCGCTCTCTATGGCAGGAGGCTTCATCACCGACCTCAAGATAGGATACTGGATTGGAACGACCCCCGCCAAGCAGGAAGCCTGGAAGTTCCTCGGAACCGTAGTGGCCGCCGCAACCGTGGGAGGCGTGATGATAATCCTCAACAAGACCTACGGATTCGTAGGTGACAACGCCCTGGTGGCTCCTCAGGCCAACGCCATGGCGGCCGTCATCCAGCCTATGATGAACGGCGGAAGCGCCCCCTGGCTGCTGTACGGCATAGGCGCGGCAATCGCCATCATCCTGAACTTCTGCAAAGTTCCGGCGCTGGCATTCTGCCTTGGAATGTTCATCCCCATCGACCTCAACCTGCCTCTGCTTCTTGGAGGAGCCATTTCCTGGTATGTAAGCACCCGCTCCAGCGACAAGGAGCTGAACGCCGCCCGCCAGGAGAAGGGTACCCTCATAGCTAGCGGATTCATCGCGGGCGGCGCCCTTATGGGCGTAGTGAGCGCCATCCTCAAATTTGCGAAGGTAGACTGGTTCATGTATGAGTGGAACGCCGCATACGGCGAGGCCATCGCCATCATCCCTCTCATCGGAATCGTCCTCTATATGTTGTTCTCTTCACTTAAAGCACAGAAATAATGGAAAACATACTTGACAGATTTCTAAGATACGTATCCGTCGACACCCAGTCCGACGAGAATTCCGGGAGCCAGCCAAGTACCAGCAAACAGTTCGTCCTGCTGGAAATGCTCCGCGACGAACTGCAGGCAATGGGCGTCGAAGTCTCTCTGGACGAATACGGCTATGTAATGGCCAAAATACCCTCCAACTGCGGCGGCAAGGTACCCAAGATTGGCTTCATAGCCCACGTGGACACCTCTCCCGACGCCTCCGGAGCCAACGTCAAGCCGCAGATAATCAAAAGCTATGACGGCGGCGACATCCCCCTGAAGGGAGTCGACGGCCTTGCCTTGAAGCCCTCAGAATTCCCCGAACTGCTGAGCCACGTAGGAGAGACCATCATAACCACGGACGGCACCACCCTCCTGGGCGCCGACGACAAGGCCGGAGTGGCCGAAATAATGGACGCGGCGCAGTACATCTGCGAGCACTCTGAGTTCAAGCACGGGGAGATACGCATAGCATTCACCCCTGACGAGGAGATAGGACGCGGCGTGGCCAAGTTCGACGTTGCCAAATTCGACGCCGACTACGGTTACACGATGGACGGCGGCGAGCTGGGCGAGCTGGAGTTCGAGAACTTCAACGCCGCCGCCGCTACCATAAAGATCCAGGGCCGCAACGTGCACCCCGGCTACGCCAAGGGCAAAATGCTCAACGCCATACGCATCGCAATGGAATTCAACGACCTTCTGCCTGCAGACCAGAAACCGGAATATACCGAGGGCTACGAGGGATTCTTCCACATCATAGGCTTCGAGGGAACTGTGGAAGAAGCCACTTTCTCATACATAATCCGCGATCACGACATAGACAAATACGAGCAGAAAAAGAAACTGATCCAGGAGTGCGGCGAAAAGATCAACCAGAAATACGGTCCCGGTACCGCCACAGTAACCGTAAGGCACCAATACTACAATATGCGTAAGCAGGTTGAGCCACACTACCACATAGTGGAGAAAGCCGTGAAGGCAATGGAAATGGAAGGAATAAAGCCGAAGATCCAGCCCATCAGGGGCGGTACTGACGGAGCCAACCTCTCATTTATGGGCCTTCCCTGCCCCAACATCTTTGCCGGGGGCCTCAACTTTCACGGTAAAATGGAATTCCTGCCTCTGGAGAATATGCAGAAAGCAGCCAAGGTGGTACTGAATATCATTCACCTTTACGCTTCTGGCGATTAGCCTTCTGCTTTTCGTAACGCTTTATGTAGCGGTCAAGGATCTTCTGCTCCTTGGCCGCTCGTTTTTCCTGGGCACGGATCATCTTGAGCTTGCGCTTGCGCTCCCTGGCGGCAGCCTTTTCCGCCTTCTTCGCGGCCTTGGCCGCGTCTCGGGCGTCAAGTTCGGCCCAGCGGGCCTCGCGCGCAGCATCTTTCTCCATCTGCTTCTTCTCCCGCTCCAGCCTCTTGGTCTCCTTCTCCAGGTCCTTGAGAGACTTTATGTCCAGTTCCAGGACCTCCTTCTCAGACTCCTCAGGGGCAACAGCCTCTTCAGGTTTCTCAGCTTCTACCGCCTCTGGAACCTCAGGAGAGGCCTCTCCGAGGGCTGTCTCACCAGTCTGCACACCACCTTCGCCAGCCTCACCGGCGTCATTGCCACCCACAGCAGCGTCATTGCCGGCCTGACCGGCAATCTCTGCCGCAAGGCTGTCAAGCGGCACCGTGGCCAAGCTGTCCAGGCGCGCCAGCTCTTCCATCTCTTCCTGGGCGCGGACCGTCTCCAGTGAATCTGCCTGGAACTGGCGGTATGCAGCCGCAACTGCTTCCAGGGAATCCCTGCGGGCTATTTCCTCATAGACGCTGTCCATATATCCAGGGAAATAGCGGTTGGTATGGGAATAACGCGGCCGTGCGACGGATGAATACCTGCTCCTCTCAGAATCCCTGAAAGTTATCGGAGAGATGTCACGGGGGCTCTTGGGCCTTTCCTGGGCCCTCCAGTTGAACCCGCGAAGTTCCTTCTCGTCAGGAGGAAGCTTCACCACAGGATATGCGTTGTTCTTGGGATTTTCAAAATAATACACCCTGTCCAGCTGGCCCTCTACCAGATATGCCGACATCATAGTACACTCAACCCGGTTGGCCGTAGCAAAGGCTCCGTTCTCCTCCAGATAGAAGAGGGCGGAGGTGCCTCCCAAAGCGTCGAAACGCCGGAGCGTGGCGGTGGTGTCGAAATACGCCATCATCTCGGCCGCTTTTATCTGGTCAAAGCAGATGTCGCTTTCCTGGATTATCACGAATGCGTTGGACATCAGGTTGGCCTGTTTCAGGCGGTCGTCCCCTATCAGCACTGCTATACTGTCAGCCACATACTGGTGACGGCCTTCCTCGTTCCATACGACAGGATTGGAGTAAAGGCGGGCAATGGAGTCCAATTGGAAGAACACTATGGAATCGGAGACGGCCTGGACGTCGTTGCGGAACATACGGGCGTGGCCGGATGCCGTCAGCAGGCCTATCCTGGTGGTGTCAAGTTCCACTGCCGGGGCTTTTGCCTCCAATCCCAGTGAATCTGCCGCCACCCCCAACGAATCCGCCGCCACTTCCGGCAAATCTTCTTCCAATTCCAAAGGTTCCGTTTCTTCCTCAGTGGTCTCCTCCTGAAGCTCGGCAACAGCGGAACCGTCATCCAGTTCCAATCCGGAATCAAGTCCCGGCAGTTCTCCACGCCCCTTTGAGAGGCCTCCCTCCGGGGCTTCGTCCTCGGACGGCTCCTCCTCCCCTGCAGGCTGTGAGTTCTTCATCCTGTACTGCTCCACCGCGTCCACTTCCATACTCTGCCTGCGGCGGTCGGAAGCCAGTTTTTCCATTATGGGGATGTCGCACATCCTGATTCCGTCGTAGACTATCAGGTCGGCGCCCATATACAGCGTGTCTTTCTTGCTCTCCTGCTCCGTTATGGCGGCCACGGCTGCATTGTCGTGCATTGTGACACGGTTAAGACTGTCTATGTACACCATATAGTCCGCCACGGCCATCACGTTGCTGGTGGTGTCCAGGACCTGGGCGTTATGTTTCAGTTCCACATTGTTAAGAGCCCTGTAGAAATATAGGGTGTCAGCCCACATCTCCTGGCTCTCGGACAGGGCGTGGACATTGCCGTGGAAGAAGAATTCCTCCAGGCCACGGTCGTAGACGCCAAAGCTGGCAGACAGCATCTTGTCGTCCTGCCAGGCATATATGGGAGCGTCGAAGGACGCTCTCTCCTCATTGGAGTAATATGTCAGGTATTCGGTCTTAACGAATACGGAATCTACGTACATGTTCACGTTTCGGACAAACTCGAAGATCTTTGTCTTGGAATCGTAGGTTCCGTTGCTGCTCTCTATGATCTGGCCGTCCTTGTCCCGCATAGAGCCTCCGTTCTGGAAGACGGCCACGGAGTCTTTGGTATTGAAGTCGAGGTACCGCGTCCTCAGGGTGTTGTTCTGCTTGTCCTGCAGCTGTACGACGGAGCCTCGGAATTCGGCCCTGTCCTCGTCAATGTAGTAATCCAGCTTGTCGCTGCTCAGGACAGTCTCGTCCTGGAGGATCTGGACGTGGCCGTATGCGTTTATGACGGCTTTGTCCACGTACCACACGGCGGTGTCGCAGACAAGGTAGGTATTGTTGTGGAGGAAGCGCGCCGGGCCGAACACTTCGCGGACCCTTTCATTGTCCTTTTCCACTATGTGGACGGACTGGGCGCTCATCAGGCGTACAAGACTGTCCGTATCCGCCTGCTGCTGAGCTAGCATCGGAAGGGCTGCTGACAGGAAAGTCAGAAGGACGGTCAGGCGCCTCTTTAAGGTCATTCTTCAGAAAACTTGAGAGCCCAGCCAGGACGCTCGAATACGCAGTCCTTGAACATAGGGTCTATGACAATGTGGGTCGAAAGGATTTTCTGGTCCACGAACTCGTCCAGCTTCTCTCCCTGCTTTATAGCACGGATTTCTTCTGCCAGCGGTCCGAAGTCGTTCTCGTATGTGGCGGTATGCGCCGGAAGGATCTTGTCCACGCGGATTATCTTGTAAACCAGGTTGCCGTCGCGGCCTTCGTTGTCCAGGGATGCGATTGGACGGGAAATCTCCCCTTCTTTAAGGTCCTGGATAGCCACGTAATCCTGAGGCTTCAGCTGGTCTATCTCAAAATACGAGGAGCCTGTATTGGGGTCTGCCATCTGGCCTCCGTTGGTGCGGGTGGGAGCGTCCTGGGAATAGAACTGCGCCGCCAGGCTGAAAGTGATGGCATCGTTGAGTATCTCCGTGCGGATGCTGTCCAGGGTGGCGAATGCCTTCTGCTGGTCGTCCGTGGTGTACTGGGGCTTCAGAAGTATGTGCCTGGCGTTGAACATATCCCCGCTCTTCTCAAGCACTTCTATCAGGTGGAAGCCGTCCGGAGTTTCCACGATCTGCGAGATGAGGCCCGGACGGAGAGCCATTGCCGCGTCTGAGAAGGCAGGCCAGAAGATGGACTTGGAGGCCATTCCCAGTTCTCCTCCCCTTCGGGCGGAGCCGGGGTCTTCGGAATAGAGCCTGGCCAGGGTGGCGAAACTCTCACCGTTGAGGATACGCTCGCGTATGGAAAGGAGCCTTTCCTTGACGGCGGCGTTTGCCGCCTCCCTGTCAGGGTACAGGCATATCTGGCTGAGCTGGTATTTTTCAGGGACGATGGGAAGGTCCTGGTGGTCTACGGTGTCGAGGTAGTTGCGTACGTCAAGGGGTGTCATCTCGGGCACCTTTGAAGCTATGTCCTGCTGCTCCTGCTGGATGAGTGACTGATTGCGGAGCTGGTTGCTCCATTCCTGGCGGAGTTTGTAGAGGGGCTTGCCGAAGTAGTCCTCAACCTGCTGGTCTCCTCCCAGCGAAGTGCGGATCTGGTCTATCCTCTGGCTGAGGGCCATCTCCACGTTGGCCGAGTTCACCTCCAGGGAATCCACCCTGGCCTGGCTGAGGAAAAGGTAACTGGTCATCATACTCTCCAGGAGATTGCAGCGCATAGTGCGGTCGGAAGCCGCTCCCTGCATTCCTGCAACTCTCACTTCCTGCTCCAGGTCCGACAAGGTTATAACCTCGTTGCCCACTACAGCCACAGTCTTGTTTATGACTCCCTGATATCTCTGGGCAGAGGCAGCCATACTGAGGGCCATAAGGGCGGAAACCGCGAGAACTTTGATAATATGGTTCATACTTCTAGTAAATTATCAGCGTTTCTTTGTCTAGCGCGTCGGAAAGCAGTTCTCGCTCCAGGTCACTGAGGAGCGTCTGCTTGCGGGTGCTTATTATTATGTCTTTTATCCTGTCTTCGCAATAGTCCAGTTCTGCAAGTTCACCTACACGCTGCATTTCGCAGATGTAGGCTATCTTGACGTCTCCCCTCTCGTCCGGAATCTCGATGAATCCGTCTTTCCCGGCCTTGGAAAGGAGCGTTCCGTAGTCGGTGCCGAAATTGCGGGCGAAAGTAACCATATCCACCCACTTTTCGGAGCCGTCTTCGTAGCGGAGGGCCGACGAATACGCCAGGCTGTCCGCCATTTCCAGGTCCTCTATCTTGGAAGAGCACATCTTGTCCTTTATGAGCTCCAGGTTCGGGGAATCCTGCATTATGTCAAGGAAACGGGCCTTGACTATGGGAACATCCAGCACGAAGAGGTCTTCGTGAGAGTGGTAGTAGTCGTCAATCTCCTGACTGAGCACCACCGTATCCAGTCTTTCGTTCACATAGCGCTGCTCGTAGCGGTACTTGAGCAGGGAACGTCGGTAATCTTCAAGCTCTGAGCTGACATCCTGCTCTTCCTTGGAGAGCTGCTGCTGCGCAATGTCTGAGAACAACTGTTCCGTCGCCCAGGTGTTTATATACTGCAATGCCAGCTTGGTGCTGTCCTCGGCGGACACCCCGTTGGGAATGAATGCGTCCAGCTCTGTCTTGTACAACTTCCTGTTTCCGAGTCTTGCAACCACCTCGTCATCGTGGATGATGCCTGAGATGAACTCGCACGAAGTCAACATAGCCAAAGCCGTCAGAAGCAACAATATTCCCGCTTTCCTGGTCATAAGAATACAAATATACACATTTTTATTTAAACAGACGGCCCTGGAAGGTGTCCCGGCTCTCCAGCCTGGCTTCCATCATGCTCAGGATCTGGAAATTGCGGACCAGGCCCCAGGGGGTCTGCCTTACAAATCGCGGCGGAACTTCGCCGGCTATCCTCTCTATGCAAAGGTCTGGC
The DNA here is from genome assembly GCA_017437825.1 of Bacteroidales bacterium. Classification (GTDB taxonomy): domain Bacteria; phylum Bacteroidota; class Bacteroidia; order Bacteroidales; family UBA932; genus Cryptobacteroides. The sequence continues at coordinate 4,331 of JAFRXC010000012.1, read as the reverse complement.
CGAAGCCGCTCCAAAATGTCTATAATCAAGTCCAGATATTCCTCCAGACCCGGCCGCCAGAAATCCTGAGGGCTTTCTTCGTACTCTTTTTCCATAGCCGTGCCTTTTATCAGCTGCAGCTGATGGAATTTCACGGAAGTGAGCGGAAGGGCGTTGATGGCGGCGCACTGGTCCAGGAGCATCTGCGGGCTTTCGCCCGGAAGACCCAGGATGAAGTGCGCGCCCACCTCCAGCCCGCGCTCCGCGGTCATCTCAACTGCCCTGCGGGCGCAGTCGAAACCGTGCCCGCGGTTGATTCTGAGAAGGGTTGCGTCGTAGCAGGACTCTATGCCGTACTCCACAACCACCACGTTTCCTGCCTCCTGGAGGGAGGCGAGGTAATCCAGCTTGGCAGCGTCCACGCAGTCAGGACGCGTGCCCACCACTATGCCTTCCACGGCGGGATGCGCAAGGGCCTGCGAGTACAACAGGCGAAGCCTCTCCAGCGGAGCGTATGTATTGGAATATGCCTGGAAATACGCCAGATAACGGCTGGTGCGGGGATAACGGACCTTGTGGAATTCGATTCCCTCTTCAATCTGGAGGGAGATGGGTTTGTCGGGAGTGCTGTAGCCGGGATGGAAGGCGGCGTTGTCGCAGTAGGTGCAGCCCCCGGTTCCCACGGTGCCGTCCCGGTTGGGACAGGTGAAGCCGGCGTCCAGCACCAGTTTCTGCAGGCGGTCGCCGTACTTTGCCCTGAAATGGTCTACGTAGGAATTATAGCGTTTTTCCACAACCCAAAGTTAGTATTTGTTGCTATATTTGTGAATACTATGAGACGATTCTTTTCCTTTGCGCTATGCCTGCTGGCGCTGTGTACGGTAGCAGGCGCCCAGACCAAGGCCGTAGTAGAGTTCTCCGTAGCTACCCTGCACAGGAACGCCGACTACGAATCCCCTGTCGAAAGCCAGTGCCTGATGGGCACTACGGTCCTGGTAAACGACCAGGACAGCTACTGGCGCAACGTCACTGCGCTTGGGCCTAAATACGACGGCTGGACAGAGGAACTTAGCCTTACAGTTATGTCTCAGGAAGAATATGACGCCTGGCTGGACGCGCCCAAATACATCTGCACGGCAGTCATCACGCACATTTACACCGAGCCTTCGGCAAAGAGCCGCTTTGTCAGCGACATTACAATGGGCGGACTGCTCCGTCAGGTGGTGGATTCCAAAGGAAAGCCCGTGCGCAAGGGAAAGTGGGTGCAGGTGGCGCTTCCGTCAAGGCGCAGCGGATGGATGCTTCGCAGCCAGCTGCAGGACTACGCTGAGTGGCTGGTCGAACGCAGCGCCACCCCTGAAAACATAATCGCCACGGCAGAACAGTTCCTGGGCTCGCCCTATATGTGGGGCGGCAACTCCCCCAAGGGCGTCGACTGCAGCGGACTCACGTGGATGGCATTCCATATGAACGGCATAGAACTGCCGCGGGATACCTCCCAGCAGGTTAAGGAAGGGCGCGAGGTGAGCCTGGACGATGCCGTGGCCGGAGACCTCATCTTCTTCGGCGTCCCCGCAGAGGGAGGCTCGCGAGAGAGAGTATCGCACGTTGCCATCTACTTAGGAAGCGGACGCATCCTGCACGCCTCGCAGGTAGTGCGCATTAGTTCCCTGGACCCTGAGAGTCCCGACTACTACCAGCACCGTCCAATCCTTCACGTCAGACGTATTCTATAGTTTTTGCTATATTTGTATAAACCTAATAACCACAATATGAAAAGATTATTTCTTTTGCTTGCCGGCTCTCTGCTCTGTGCGGCATCATTTGCACAGCAACCGGTAACCTTCACCGCCCAGGAAGACCACCAGAATATGATGGACCAGCTGGGCATCAAGTCCATAAGGCACGCATTCGATGCTGACGAAAGCAGCCCCCACGCTGCCAACTATGACGAGAGCAAGGCAAACCCCTTCCCCGTCATTCCGGAAATTCTCAAGACCAATGCAGGCAAGAAGGTCACCACCGCAAAGCAGTGGTGGGAGGTCCGCAGGCCTGAGATAGTGGAAGGTTTCGAGAGCGAGGTGTACGGCCGCGTTCCCGCCAACGTTCCAGGCGTCACCTGGACCGTAGAGGCAGAAGAAATCGAGACCGTAGGAAGGATCAGGGCCAAAGCTAAACTGCTCAAAGGCCACGTGGACAATTCCGCCTGTCCCTCAATCAACGTAGATATCAAGATGGTGGTGGTTACCCCCGCCGACGCCAAGGGACCCGTTCCGCTGCTGATGATGTTCGGCGGCGCCAACCTTCCCAACCCGGTAGTTCCCGGAGCAGCCGATATGGCAGTTATCAACAAGACATTGAGGCGTCTGCTGGAGCTTGATCCCGAGACGGCCGAGCTGATGAAGAAATATCCCGCCTGGCAGCCTTTCGAGCCAGCCAACCCCTTCGCCGCGTTCGGGCGCACGACACAGTTGGCCCCCGGACAGGATCCTCCGTCCAACCAGCAGCTTCTGGCCGCCGGCTGGGGCTACGCAATGATAGATCCCAGCAGCATCCAGGCTGACAACGGAGCAGGACTAACCCGCGGCATAATCGGCCTGGTTAACAAGGGCCAGCCGCGCAAACCGGACGACTGGGGTTCCCTGCGAGCCTGGGCCTGGGGCGCCGCCCGCGGCCTGGACTACCTGGAGACAGATCCTGACGTAGACGCAAAGCACGTTGGAATAGAGGGCGTTTCGAGGTACGGAAAGGCAGCGCTTGTGACTCTGGCTTTCGAAGAGCGTTTCTATATGGGTCTCATCGGATCTTCAGGCAAGGGCGGAGCCACCCTGCACCGCCGCTTCTTCGGGGAAGGCCTGGAGAACCTGGCTAATTCCGGAGAGTATCACTGGATGGCCGGCAACTATATCAAGTACTGCGCTATCGAGTCCAAGAACGGCCCCGGCAATGCCGGTATGCTGCCCGTTGATTCTCACGAGCTCATCGCGCTCTGCGCTCCTCGCCTCGTGTTCATCAGCTACGGCGTTCCCGAGCAGGGCGATGCCCTTTGGCTGGACCAGTATGGCAGTTGGCAGGCTACGGTAGCGGCAGGAGAGGTATTCAAGCTGCTTGGAGCCAAGGATCTGGGTATATCCAACGACTACCAAAAAGAACCAATGCCGCCGGTTCTTACCGGCCTCCTGGACGGCGAACTGGCCTGGCGCCAGCACGACGGCGGCCACACTGACGGTCCAAACATGAAGTATTTCATAGAGTGGGCTACAGGCAAGATGCAAGGCAAATAATCATAACACTAATAATATGCGTAAAGTCAATCTAATCATTCTTTCCGCCATCTTATTGCTGGCCGGATGTAGTAATAAGACTAGTACTCCCAAGGTGGACAAGTTCGCAATAGACTGCGACGCCATCCGCGGTTTCAACTACACCCCTGCTTCCGTAGCAGCACCCAGGCACCACACCGACTCCTGGGTGAAATATGACGAGAAGACCACCGTCTTCGACATGGACCTCGCAAAGGAGCTGAACCTCAACATGACCAGGGTGTTCGTCAACTATCAGGCATACCAGGAACTGGGAGGAGAGGAACTCGCCCGTCGTCTGCAGCATTTCTGCCACGTCTGCCAGGAAAGGGGCATCGGAGTCATCCCCGTTGTCGGTAACGGCGCCTGGATAAGAGACACCACACAGAGGGACCTCGCCGTAGAGTGGGCTGAATTCCTTGTAAACACCCTCAAGGACGAGCCTGCCCTTGCAATGTGGGATATTCACAATGAGCCGGACAGCAACAACCCTGAGCGCAGGGCTATGAACTTCTCCAACTGCCGCTTCCTCTCTGAATTGTTCCACAAACTGGACCCCAACACACCCGTCACCATTGGCGCAATGCTGGTTCCCGGAATGATAGAACTGGCAGACTACGTTGACATCCTCCAGTTCCACGATTATTCTGAGACCAGGGAAGGCATCAAAGAGCAGATCAAGGCTGCCCGCGAGTTCTCCCAGAAAGTGGGCAAACCGGTATTCAACGGAGAACTTGGCTGCATAGCCAGGGCCAATCCTTACGACGTGACTCTCGAGGAGCACCAGAAGGCAGGAATGGGCTGGGTAATCTGGGAACTTATGATCGTCCGCGAAGGCTGGGGCAACGTCCACGGCGTATTCTACGAGGACGGCACAGTCCGCGACCCTTCTATCTACACCGCCATCATGGGACACTTCCGCAACCGCAAGAACATCCGTCTTGAGGAACCTGATGCAGAGGGCAAGGTAACCAGCGTGCTTAACAGGATTGCAGCCTGGAAAGCATCCAGTTCCAATGATTTTGACAGGGGCGCCAACCTTGCAGAGGT
>JAFRXC010000091.1 GCA_017437825.1 Bacteroidales bacterium | reverse complement strand
TGGGTGAGATGAACGGACTCGGCGAGGCTACATTCGGAATGAAGATGCCCGGTTGGGTTACCGACGGACCTCAGATGTTCCGCACCCAGACCGGCAAGCTCGGAATGCTCTGGTCTTCCTGGGGCGAAGGCCGTTACATCCAGGCTGTTTGCTACTCAGAGTCCGGAAAGATCGCAGGACCTTGGATCCAGGAGCCTAAGCCATTCCTCGCAAACAACTCCGGCCACGGAATGCTCTTCAGGACATTCGACGGCGAACTCAGGTATGTCGTTCATCACTCTGAGGGCAACGGAGGAAGAAAACCTCAATACTGGACTGTGGATGACTCAGGTGACAAGCTCGTGCTTGGCAAACAGATCATACTCACGAAGTAATTATTCATAAATGAAAAGACTTTTAACCACATTGCTGATACTCTCAGCAATGTGTTTTTCTGCTATAGGGCAGGAAAACACCAACTTCCATATCTTCCTGTGCTTCGGCCAGTCCAATATGGAAGGTAATGCCAGGGTAACAGATGCCGATAGGGAAGGTGTCAGCCCCAATCTGCTTATGATGGCCCCAGTAGACTTCCCCAAGATGAACAGGAAGAAAGGGGAGTGGTATGTTGCCGTTCCTCCCATCTGTCGCGAGAATACAGGGCTTACCCCTGCCGACTGGTTCGGCCGCACCCTTCTGGAGAATCTCCCCGAGGGTCACAAGGTGGGCCTGATCAACGTCTCTGTCGCTGGATGCAAGATAGAGGCATTTATGCGGGACGAGGCTGAGGAATACGCCAAGACCGGCGCCCAGTGGCTCAAGAACATAATGGAGATTTACGGAGGCAACCCGTACGACTATCTCGTGGCTCTGGGAAAGAAAGCCCAGAAAGACGGCGTCATCTCCGGAATCCTCCTTCACCAGGGAGAATCCAATCCTGACGACCAGGAATGGCCTATGAAAGTGAAGAGTATCTACGACAGCCTGCTGAAGGATCTCAACCTCAAGGCGGAGGAGTGCCCTCTGCTGGTAGGTGAGGTCGTAAATGCCGACAGGGGAGGCGTATGCGGTCCTATGAACGACATCATCGACAAAGTGGAGGACGTGATTCCCACCGCCCACGTGGTATCGTCCAGCGGTTGCGAGCAGAACTTCGACTTCCTGCATTTCAGCTCTCTCGGATACAAGCAGCTCGGCCGCCGCTATGCGATGGTGATGCTTCCTTTGATGGGATATCAGGCTCCTACGGGACGCAGTGTGCTCAATCCTTCCCAGGATTCACCTATCATCCACGAGAGAAGCGGCGAGGCTACCTTCAACTATGTGGCACCCAGGGCTCAGAGGGTGATGATCACCTCCCAGTTCCTGGACAAGCCCCAGGAGATGAAGAAGAACCGGGACGGCGTCTGGAGCATAACCCTGAAGCCTGAGATCAAGGACATATATCCGTACAATTTCATAGTTGACGGAGTGACCGTATCCGACCCTCTGAACACAGATGTATTCCCCAATGAGAACTTCAAGGCCAGCCTGCTGGAGATTCCTGACAGGAACGCCCTTTACACCATCAATGACGTTCCTCACGGAAAGATGGTTTATTGCACATACAATTCAACTGTCCTGAATATGCCGCGTCCGCTGGTAGTCTATACCCCTCCGGGATATGAAACATCAGGAAAGAACTATCCTGTGTTCTATCTCGTCAGCGGAACGACAGATACCGAGGAAACCTGGTTCAAGGTGGGTAAGCTTAACGTAATCCTGGACAACCTGATTGCTCAGGGCAAGGCCGAGCCTATGATTGTGGTAATGCCCTACGGATATATGATGAACGGAACCCCTGCTCCGGATTCTATGGCTTCCAGCGAGATGTATATAACCTTTGCCAAGGAAATGACAGATTGCATAATGCCATATGCCGAGAGCAATTTCCGCATCATCGCCGACAGGGACCATCGCGCAATAGCAGGCTTCTCCCGCGGAGGCGGACAGTCGCTGTTCACGGCCCTGTCGAACCTGGACAAGTTCGCCTGGCTGGCTTCGTACAGCGCCTATCTGATTCCAGAGGCACTTGAGACATACTTCCCTCAGTATGCCCAGAATCCCTCACTGCTGAATGACGGACTCAAATTGTTCTGGTTTGGCGTGGGTACTTCTGACGGACTGTTTATGAACGTGCTCACCCATCAGGCCTACAATGACTTGAGGGGAATCAAGTATGAGAAACTCTTTACTCAGGGAGGTCATACCTGGATGAACGCCAGGCATTACCTGACCACTACGCTGCAGCGCTTCTTCAAATAGAAAGGTCTGGGAGAGGCTCCATTTTCTGCAGGCCGAAAAGACGGTTCCGCGTAATGTAGTACCTGAACTCGAAGCAGTGGAACTCGTCGTGCCTGCGGGATTTGCGATAACCGGTGGAATATTCCAACCTGAACCCCAGGGCTAACAGGTCCCCGATGTCTATTGACTCCACGCGGGACCTGTAGAGCCTGTTCAGGATCTCGTAATTCCGCTCTATCCCGTTAAGCACCCTGTAGTGCAGGTTACGGCTGTATTTGTGCTTGTTATTGTGGTATTTGTTCTTGCAGTCTTCGCTGCAGAACTTCTTGTCGGGGCGTCCGTATCTGATCTCCTTGCCGCATTCCAGGCATTCCGGCCATTCCTCCTGAGGATTCTTGTAGTCCATACCATTGTCATTTATGAATCCGAATATGATACGGATTTCATAAAGAGGCAAGCAGAATAAAGAAACTCTGCCCAAAAGTGTCTTTTGCTTAAAAAGATATTCTGGGCAGAGTCTTTTTTTAAATGCCTCCTCCGTCGGAGAATGTTTCCTGGGTCTTACCCTGAAGGATTCTGGAGTCCTTCTTGACGGAGTGGGTGAGCCATACATTTCCTCCAATTACCGAGTTTTCTCCTATCGTGATGCGGCCCAGTATGGAGGCGTTGGAGTATACGGTTACGCCGTCTTCCAGTATAGGGTGGCGGGGGAGGTTGGCGGGGTTGCCGTCAGGGTCCCTGCGGATGTTCTTGGCCCCCAGGGTGACTCCCTGGTACAGAGTCACGTTGTTGCCAATTATAGTGGTTTCCCCAATCACTATTCCGGTACCGTGGTCTATGGCGAATCCCTCTCCGATCTGCGCGGCGGGATGGATGTCGATTCCAGTTACTGAATGTGCGTGTTCGGTAAGCATTCTGGGAATGACCGGCACCCCTAGTTTCAGCAGGACATGGGCGGTACGGTAATGCAGCATCGCTGTCACAGCAGGATAGCAGAATATAACTTCCTTGTCAGTCTTGGCTGCGGGATCGTTCCTCATTATGGCCTGCACGTCTCCTTCCAGGAGCCGCTTTATTTCGGGCATCTCCTTGGCGAAGGTGTCGGCTATGTCCTTTCCGGCCAGAGCCTCAAGGCTGTCGGCTATATGCCACAGGGCCTTGTGGGGCTCAACGTCGGAGTACATAGGGAATACATAGTCCTTTACTTTGGCCATAAAGGCTTTCAGGTATTCGCCGGTTTCTCTGAATGAAATGTTCATATAATTATCAGTCTATAGGGTATCCTTCAAAATCGTACAGGACTGTGGACAGGTAGCGCTCTCCGGTATCTGGAAGCAGGGCTACAATGGTCTTGCCCCTGTTCTCATCTCTCCTGGCGAGCCTCAATGCGGCGGCGAAAGACGCTCCTGACGATATTCCCACAAGCAGGCCTTCCTTGGCTGAAAGCAGCCTGGATGACTTGATTGCCTCGTCGTCAGGTATCGGGATAATCTCATCGATCACCTTGGCATCGTAGGTGTCAGGTACGAATCCGGCGCCTATTCCCTGAATCTTGTGCTTTCCGGCAATTCCGGTGCTGAGCACGGCCGATGATTCGGGCTCCACGGCAACTACCTTGACTGCTGCATTGTGTTTCTTGAGAGCCTTGCCGGTACCGCTTACGGTGCCTCCTGTGCCGACTCCTGCTACAAAGATATCAACTTTTCCGTCAGTAGCCGCCCAAATCTCTTCTCCGGTGGTGCGCTCGTGAACGGCAGGATTTGCGGGGTTGACGAACTGTCCCAGGATTACTGAGCCCGGGGTGGCATCCTTAAGTTCTTCTGCCTTGCGGATGGCGCCCTTCATACCTTCTCCTCCGGGAGTGAGGACGAGGCGGGCTCCCAGAGCCTTCAGGAGGCTCCTGCGCTCCTGGCTCATAGTCTCGGGCATTGTCAGGACGACATTGTATCCTTTTGCGGTTCCCACCCATGCAAGGCCTACGCCAGTGTTGCCGCTGGTAGGCTCTATTATCGTCGCGCCAGCTTTCAGGGTTCCTCTCGCTTCAGCATCCTCTATCATAGCAAGGGCTATGCGGTCTTTGACGCTTCCTCCGGGATTGAAGTATTCCAGTTTAAGAAGGATGTCTGCTTTCTGGCCTTCGAAGCCTGATACTTTGAGGATCGGAGTCTTACCGATGAGCTCAGTTAAAGAATTGTAAACCATAGTTTTTATTATTTAAAAGTGAATAATCATAAAAAACCCTGCCTTATGTCATCCGACCGGCAGGGTTTTAAATGCTCGCTAAGCTATTGACTATCAGACACGTTAAACACCATACCAATCGGAGAGAATGGTACAGATACAACAAACTGATGTGTAGATGCGAGTCATAACTGGAATCAAAGTAAAGGTATTTTTTTCTAAAATCAAATATTTTTTAAAGTTTTTTATAGGGATTCTTTTTAAAGACAAGGTTTCTTTTTGCAGTTTAAAAAAGATAAAAAACTGCCTTTAGGGTGCCTGCAAGGCCTTTTTTGCTGGATTTTTTTTGCTTTCCTTTGCCCTTGCCTGCAGGCGCCGCAGGCACAGAAACCAAACAACTTAAAACTATGGAACAGATTAACAGAATTGAATTGAGGGGGAACATAGGTTTTGTCAGGGTACAGACCTATAACGGCCAGAAGGCTCTCCGGATGACCGTGGCCACCAACTATGTCTACAGGGGATCCAACGGAGAACCGGTAATCGAGACCACCTGGCACTACATCTCCGCCTGGGAAGGGAAGGGGATGCCTGATTTCGAGAAGATAGAAAAAGGAGGCAAGGTGTCGGTCTGGGGCCGCCTCCGGTCCCAGCGCTATACCGACTCTGACGGAACAGAAAGGACCGCGTACGAAGTACTGGCAAAGAAGATACAGCTGATAGAAGACGATGAGATGCTCCAGTACGAAATGTAGCCCGTCCTTCCGGGTTGTTCCGGCAATTATCTATGTCGCTGCCGTCTGCCTTCACTCCTGCGCCTCCCATAGGAAGCTGGAAAGTCTGAAGAGGGAAGCCGTGCCGGTGCAGCTGGAGATGTACAGAACCCAGATGCAACTGCCTGACGTTCCCATTGTGACTGAGCACAGGGATACGCTCAGAGTGACGGGGGCGGACGGCAGGGAAGTGATAATAATGAATGCCGTTAAGGACGAGAACGGAGAGATGGTGGCCAACGACAGGCTGGACGCCGCCGTGGTTTCAGCCCGTTTCCGCAACGTGGCGGAGAGGGACGGAAAGGTGGACCTGCGCTTCGACGTCATCGTTCCAGAGAGGATGATGGACAGCAACTGGCAGATAAGGCTGCGTCCGGAGATGACTGCCCTTGGAGAGACCGTAATGCTGGATTCCATAACCATAAGCGGCAGCCGTTACCGTGAGGCGCAGTTGAGGGGTTACCAGCGTTATCAGCGCTTCCTGGATTCTATCATAACCGATTCGGCCGCGTTCGTCAACGCCAGGGATCTGGAAATCTTCCTCAGGAGGAACATCCCGCAGGTGTACAAGTACCGTAACGACACTTCGTTTGTGACTGAGCAGGAATTTGCGTCTTCGTTCGGAGTCACTCACAGACAGGCACTTGACCATTATACCAGCAAGTTCAAGATAAGGAGGAATGACCGTAAGGTTGCTTCCGTGGGCAAGATGTATGCGCGCTACGTAAAAGTCCCGATAATAACGCAGGGCATCAGGCTGGATACAGTCCTGACGGGAGTGGATGGAGAATTCATATATTCTTACGTACAGAGCCTTAACGTCAGGAACGGCCTTACCCGCGCGGACATAGTGATGGACGGCGACATATACCAGGAAGACTCCAGGATAATGGAACTTGAAAGGACTCCGCCGCTGACATTCTACATCAGTTCTCTCAGCAGCCTTGCGGATGACAGGGAGAAATACCTGACGCATGTCATAGAACGCGTGGTGGAAGCAAATTCAGTCTGCTGGATAGACTTTGCGCAGGGCAGCACGGTGGTGGATACTCTACTTGGCAACAATGCGGGGGAGATAGGCCGCATCAGACAGAACCTGAACTCCCTGCTGGAAGGAGGGGAGTATGAAATAGATTCCATAAGGGTAACGGCCTCTTGTTCTCCGGAGGGTAGTTTTAATTTCAACAGGCAGCTGTCATTGGAGAGAAGCAGGGCCATAGCATCCTATTTCGGAGACTTGTCCCATTTGCGTTTCATTGCTGACAACGTCCCTGAGAACTGGGATATGCTCAGGACTGTAGTGGCTTCGGACGACAGTCTGAACGCGGTCCAGAAAGAAGCGTTTGCAAAGGTGATGGACATACAGGATCCGGACGACAGGGAGACTGCGCTTTCTGCAATGCCGGCATACAGGTACTTCCGTGAGATACTCTATCCAAGGCTCAGGACGGTGCGCTTCGATTTCTGCATGCACCGTACCGGAATGGTCAAGGATACTGTCCATACTACTGTTCCTGACACAGCATATATGCGGGGAGTACGCGCCCTGAAAGAGCACGACTATCAGTCGGCAGTTACCCTCCTGAGGCCATACAATGACTATAATACAGCCGTTGCATATTGCGCGATGGGGTACAACGCTTCTGCGATGCAGGTTCTCAAAGAGCTTGAGCCTGGCGACAAGGAAGAGTATGTCATGGCTCTGCTATGCTCCAGAAACGGAGAGGATGCAACGGCCGTCCAGCATTACCTGAACGCGTGCACCCTCAATCCGTCTTTCGTTCACAGGGGGAACCTGGATCCGGAAATCTCCAGGCTGATAGACAAGTATCAGCTCAATGATGAATTCTACTGATGATGCGCAGTGTATACTGCAGTCTGGATGTTGCCCAGAGGAGCGTCAGATACTGTACACTCAGCTCCAAGCATTGTCTTGCCCTTGGGGGCATTGTCCAGAACTTTGTCGACGAGCTTTGCTATCTCATCCTCTGAAGAGTGGATGATCTCCTTCTTGCGGTCGAGGCCTCCCAGTACGGGGCGCTTGAACAGCTTGTAGCCATCCTGGAGAGTGAACTCCTTGCCGTTGAGTTCGATAGGAGTATTGACAATCTGTCCGGGATAGTCCTTGAAACGGGTAAGGTCGTCATAAGTGCCTTCCCAGTCGCAGATGTGAAGGATGTTCATCTTGGTGCCTTCGTTGGCCTCTCCCATAACCTTGAGGTCGTAAGGCTTAACGAAGTTCTCGAAGAAGCCGGGGTACTCGTTGTACTTCATCTCGCCGCCCTGGGTGGGAAGGTAAAATCCTTCGACTCCTGCTGCCTTGCACTCCTTTATAAGCCAGAGGAGGGCGTTGGTATAGCTGTCGAGGATTTTCTTGAGAGCCTCGGGATGATGCTGGAAACCTTCGATTATGTTGGCGGGGCCCAGTCCCTGGGTAGCAACCTGATAAGTGCTGTATATGGTAGGGAGCACGTATACATTACGTCCTGCCACCTGCTGAAGCCTAGTTATGATATCGAGCGTGGGACGGTAGAAATCTTCCGGAATCGTGCGGAAATTCTCCCAACCTTCATCGGTGTCAAGATCCCTGATGCGGGGTACGAACTGCTCGAACTGGACTTTGAGGATGTCCATATCGGTAGCTACCAGATATTCAAGCTGTGCCCTGACGGCGGCTTCTCCAACGGTCTTGCCTACTCCGAAGTGGATGAAGAAGGCTGCGGGTACGTATGACGGATCGAGTTTTCCGGCAACGAACGCATCCATTATTTCCTTCTTGTTAGAGGGAAAACTTCCTTTGGAATTGTTGCAGGACACTGCTGCGACTACGCAGAGGGCAATAACTGCGATGTATTTAAATACAGATTTCATTTTAGTATGAATTAAATAGTCAAATCAAATTATACAAATATAAATAAACAAACTATGAAACTCCAAAACTTATCACTTGTATTAGGATTATGTGCCGTCATGGCATCCTGCTCGGCAGATTATGTTTCATCTCCTGAAAATATCCAGGACACAAACCACGTCGGGGCAATACTGAATCTGTCAGTCACAGATTCTTACTTTACAAAGGCGGCCTCGGTAAATCCGGCTGACGAAAAGAAAATATCGGGCGTGCAGGCCTTTGTCTTTGCCGAAGACGGAACGCTGGAGGCATATCAGAATTCCCAGAACACCAGCCTTCAGATCCGTTGTACGACCGGGCCAAAGAAACTGTTCGTTCTGGCTAACGCCCCGTCCCTGTCGGACGTGAACGACTTGAATGCCCTTACGAAGAAGACATCCCTTCTCTCTGACAATTATCTCGGATCCTTCGTGATGACATCGGGACAGAAAGACGTAAACCTGTCGTCCGGAAGCGGAAACAATGTCAACGTGGTGGTAGAGAGGATAGCCGCCAGGGTGGAAATAGCCAAGATTACCAATGCGATGAGTTCGGTACAGCACCAGGCAAAGCAGTTCAAGGTAATCGCTGCTTATCTTACCAACGTGGCGGCAAACGCATCTTATGGCCTTGACTCGGCTCCTACTGAATACTATAACAAATTGGGCTATCAGTCTTCGGCCGTGGACGCACTGGTCTACGACAACTTCTCGGGCGGCACCCAACTGAATCACGGGGCCTCCATAAACGTTCCGCATTATCTTTATGCTTATCCCAACCCGTCATTGGACGACACTACGCACGGAGGGAACTGGAGCCCCAGATGTACCAAACTCGTAATCAAGGCTTCTCTGGACAACGTCGTGTATTATTATCCCATCGTGATAGCCGCTCCTATGGCAGGAAACCACAGTTACAAGATAGATGAGATAAAGATAACCCGTCCCGGCTCCAAAGATGAAGATACTCCGGTAAGCTTTGCAGAATGCAGTTTTACTATCACAGTAGGAGACTGGTCCTCTCAGAGCCTGGGAACGGTGGAGATCTGACGGCTATGAACAGACATACCTTATTGATCCTGACGGCGCTCTTCGTGTCCGCAGGATGTGATGTCACTGAGCCCATCGCCGGGACACTGCCTTCCGGCGAGGCGGCTTACGTGAATTTACAGTTGCAGATGCAGTCCCGTCCGTTGGGTACACGTGCCGGACAGGAAGATGCCATCCTGGACGGCTTCATCCTGGAATTCGACGGAGGAGGGGAATTGTTGGAATGTGTATACTTCACCGGAGAATCCCTGCCTGTGCTGCAGGTACGCAAATATCAGCAGATGGAAATATACATTGTGGCAAATCCCACCGTGGATCTTTCGGGAATTACAAACAGGCAGGAATTCCTGTCCTCGCAGTCTGTCTACAGCTCTGGCAATACCGACAGATTCGAGATGACCGGCTATGTTTCAGGCGTCTTCCTCGACGATTCGCTGGTAAACGTGAGAATGGAGCGGATGTTGTCCAAGATAACGCTGGATGCCTTCACGATAAGAGTGAACAAGTCTGAGAAATACACCAGGGCAAATTTCACTCTGGCAAATATGGAGAGGACTCCGTCCAGATGCCGGTATGATTATTCCACGCCTGAGGATTTCTTGAATGCATATACGCAGAGGATTGGTGTGGGCTACTATACCAGTTACCCCATATCGGTGAGCAAGTATACTCAGGGAGACTACACTGTATGGGAATACAACTATCCCCAGTCAGTTTATTGCTTCCCAAATGATTCTGAAAGCAACTCATCCAAGAACAGGCTGGCAGTCAGTTACAAGTTGGCATATTCCTATACAGGCGTAGATGCGGCCACAGGAGAGACTGTGCTGATGTCCCATACCGATGAAGGTTGCATTCATCTGTTTCTGCCGCCATTGTTGCCGAATACTGAATATGAACTTGAAAGGCTGACGGTTACGGGGTACAGGAACAGGAGTGTCTACCTGGAGACTAAAAGCGCGGGTGAGGATGAATCTGATACCTGTCTCTTCAGGATGACGGATATGACTAGCGGAGAATATCTGGGTTATGTAGAAGGGGAGGTGGAATATGAGACAATTGATTCTTAGTATGGCCATCGCCGCGACACTGGCGTCCTCCTGCTCGATAAAGGAGGACAGAACAAAGTGCGCATGCATCCTGGTGCTGGATATGACATCCTGCTCCAACGCCCCGGACAACGTCAGGCTAGCCCTCAGCACCATTGAGGAAAAAGTGGAACTTGACTTCATCCCGGGGCAGGACCAGCCGTTTTACGAGTATCCCGTCGCAAAAGGAGTCTGCTCCCTCTCGGCATTCCTCTGTCCACGCGAGCTCTCCTCAGGGACGGACAGGATAACAGTTGAACTTGGGGAGAACTGCCCCGAACTCTTTGCCAGCAGGTCAGTATTCGAAGCCGCCGGAGAGACTGCAGAGCATAAAGTGGTGCTGCACAAGCAATTCGCTGTAGTGACGGTAGATTTGGACGAATCTCCCTGGGATGCTGCAACTTGTGAGATTGCAGTAAAGGGTGGAATCAATGGGATTTCATTGACAGACTTAAAACCAATAAAGGGGAGTTTCTACTATGAAGTGCCCAAAGACCCAGGCGGATTCAGGACGTTCAGGCTGCCGCGCCAGACCAGGGAGAGCGCGGCGGAGCTCTCACTTGAGTTACGGGCTCCCGGCGGAAGCCCCCAGGTGTTCGATCTTGGAGAGTACCTGGCCGGGGCAGGTTATGACTGGCAGGCAGAGGACTTGCAGGACGTAGTAGTCAAGATAAGGAACTCTGAAATTGTGGTGGAGGCAAGGAGTTCGGACTGGATAATTCAGGAAAGAGATGTAATAGTAATTTAGAAATAATGACTATCTTTACTTGATTCAAATCCATACAATTATGTCAAGAAAAAAGATAGTCGTGCTTACGGGTGCCGGAGTGAGCGCCGAGAGCGGATTGTCAACTTATAGGGACAACAACGGGTTGTGGGACAACTACGACCCTATGGAAGTCGCATCTATTCAGGGCTGGTACGCCAACAGGGCGCTGGTCCTGAATTTCTATAACATGCAGAGAGAGAAACTCAAGGACTGCAAGCCCAACGACGCCCATATCGCAATAGCCCGTCTGGAAGACAACTACGACGTTACGGTGATAACACAAAATGTGGATAACCTGCACGAACGTGCCGGCAGCACCAGGGTCATCCATCTTCACGGCGAGGCCACCAAGGTTCGTCCCGAGAACTGCTTCAACGACGAGGACGGCTACAGCGAGCGCAGCGTGATAGACGTAGGCTACGACAAGGTGTCACTTGGAGACCTGGCCCCCAATGGAGTGCAGTTGAGGCCGCATATCGTCTTCTTCGGAGAGGCCGTCCCCAAGATGGAGAAGGCTATTGAGGAAGTGGCCAAGGCCGACATCCTGCTTATCGTGGGCACCTCGATGCAGGTGTATCCGGCCGCGGGCCTGTACCGCTACGCGTCCTACGACACTCCTATCTACATAATCGACCCTGCTGACGTGCCCCTGCGTGACAAACGCATTGTGCATATCCAGGACGTGGCCACCGCAGGAATGCGCAAATTCATTGAAATGCTATGAACATAGGAACCCTCTTCAAGAAGATATGGCCTTTTGTGAAGCCATATAAGTGGCTGGTTCTCATAACCCTCGTCCTAACTCTCATAGGATCTTTGTTCGCACAGGTCAACGCCATCGTGCTTGACCGTACGGTGGACGCCATCAACGCGCTAGTAGGCGCGGCTGACTTCACCTGGGCCAAAGCCCTGAGGATCCTTACCGTAATCAGCATAGTCCTGCTGGGCAAGGAAATCCTGTCCGCCCTGATCACTTTCTTCCAGAGCTATTTTGGAGAAAGGATGAGGGTGTATGTCTCCAAGGACCTCTCCCAGGCCGTGATCGACAAGATTCTGACCTTCCGTATGGCGTTCTTCTCCAGGACGGACAACGATACCGGTAAACTGCAGACCAGGATAGACCAGGGAGTCAGCAGCCTCTCCCGCACGGTGCAGAACTTCTTCATAGACTTGCTGCCGCTGTTCACCAGCGCCATCCTGGCGCTCATCCTTATGTTCGGCGCCAACGTGTACGTGGGCCTCACCGCTTTGGGAATCGTCCCCATCTACATCTGGATAACAATCCGCCAGGCGCGCAAGCTCAATGGCTGGAGGCGCAATATGCGCAGCTACCGTGAGATCAAGAGCCACGGGGTGATGAACATAATCGAGAGCATCAACGTGATCAAGTCCTTCAACAGGGAAGAGATAGAGAGCGAGAAACAGTGGGACATACAGACCAAGTTCACTGACAACCAGATGCTTGTTCGCAAGACTTCGTTCTATTACAATGGACTCAAGAATTTCGTCCGCCAGCTGGGTACGGTTCTCATCATAATCCTAACCGCATACCTTGTGCTTACTGGATATCCGGGGATGACCATAGGAAAGATAATGTACCACATAATGCTCTTCTCCAACGTCACCGCCCCCATCACCCAGCTCCACCGCATCTTCGACGATATGAACGACGCGCTCATCTATGCCGAGGGCTTCTTCGATATCCTTGACGCAGATGAAGAGACCGAGCAGAGCGGCTCCTACAGGCCTGAGACCGTACAGGGCAACTTCCAGATCCGCAACGTGGACTTCACATATCCCAACGGAACCAAAGCCCTGTGGAACATAAATATGGACATTGTCAGCGGCAAGATAACCGCACTGGTCGGACTGTCCGGAGCTGGAAAGAGTACAGTAGTGAACCTGCTGGACAAGTTCTACGAGCCTGACTGTGGAAGCATCCTGCTGGACGGTGTCGATTTAAGGGAATATGACACTCACTTCCTTCGTGACAACATAGGCCTCGTGCTTCAGAAGAACCATATCTTTGACGGAACCATTGAGGAAAACATCCGCTATGGAAAGCCAGACGCTTCTTTCGAGGAAGTAGTGGACGCTGCCAAGAAGGCATATATCTACGACCAGATAATGGCCCTGCCGCAGAAGTTCCAGAACAAGGCCCAGGCCTTGTCAGGCGGCCAGCAGCAGCGAATCGCCATAGCCAGGATGTTCCTAAAGAATCCTCCCATCATCTTCCTGGACGAGCCCACGGCCTCGCTGGACGCAATCGCCACTGAGCAAATCAAGGCCAGCATAGACGCCATCAAGAAGGACAGGACGGTGATAATCATATCGCACAGCATCTCCCAAATCATTGACAGCGACCAGATTTACGCGCTGCGCAACGGCCGCGTGGAGCAGTCCGGCGATCCCGACAGCCTCTATAAGAAAGGCGGCGTATACAAGGAGATAGTGGACGCTTCGGCTAGAAGCCTGAACATAGAAAAGCTGGCGCATACGCTAGATGACAACAAAGACGGCGTGTTTTTTAATTAATTATTCATATCTTTAACGAATAAGACTAATTAATCACAAATTCAGATACAATGAGTACTAAACTAATCACAAGAATCTTGGTCATCGCATCTGCGTTGATGCTTGGTCTGAGTGCTTATGCACAGACAAGGCACACTTTTGCCAACCCTCTTGACGTTGTCGTAGGCAACGAAAGGGGAACGCGTGGAGGAGAGCCTGTAGTAATTATTTTCCAGGACAACTATTTCCTGTTCGTATCTCACAGGAAGGGTTACTGGTATTCTCCTGATTTCCAGAACTGGACCTATGTGGACGCCCCCAACTATCCCGGTGGAGTCGTATCCGTAGTCGAGTTCAACGGAGAGCTTATCGGTTGCTCCATGAACAACAAGAACGTCTATCACGCCACCAACCCCTGGAAGGGAGAGTGGGAGAAGATAGGCGAACTCAGCAGCGACCGTTACGGCGACGCCAACCTCTTCGCTGACGACGACGGCCGCCTGTACCTGTACTTCGGCTGGTCCCAGATCATGCCATTCCAGGTAGTGGAGCTTGATCCCAAGACCTTCAAGGAGAAACACACTCCCATCCCTTGCTTCTTCAGCGACATCAAGAACCACGGATTCGAGGTCAGGAAACCTGAGGATGTCATCAACTCCATCTTCAACGGACGCCGCGACTACTTCCCCGAGGAGCTTCCTTGGATCGAGGGTCCTTATATGATCAAACATAACGGCAAGTACTATCTGCAGTATGCCGCAATCGGACTCGAGTTCATTTCATATTCCCACGGTGTATATGTTTCAGACAGCCCTACCGGACCTTTCACCTACTCAGAGCATAACCCTCTGACATTCAAGACCAGCGGCTTCCAGGTTGGAGCAGGTCACGGCAGCACCTTCCACGACAAGAAGGGCAACCTCTGGACCATCTGTATGATTCCTGCACATTATGGCAATACCGGACGCGGATCAGAGCTTGCTATCTTCCCTACCGCAGTTGACAAGGACGGCGTAATGTATTCAAACACCGCTTACGGTGACTATCCTCAGTATTATCCTGCTGAGAGGAAAGTCGGCGGAGTTGACAACTACACTGACTGGAAACTCCTTTCTTATAAGAAGCGCACTGAGGTTTCCTCCACATTCGAGGATTACACTCCTGCAAAGGCTCTCGACGAGGACTTCCTTACCTGCTGGTCAGCCCAGACAGGCAACCCTGGTGAATACTTCACTGTGGATCTTGGCGCGAGGGCAACCATCAACGCCATCCAGCTCAACTGGGATCACGTTGGAGCAACTCAGGTTGTAGGACAGTCACGTGGCGCCGCTCCGGCAGCAGTCACTGAGCCCGAGGTCCTCTATCAGTGCTACGAGGTGTTCGTTTCCAACGACAACGCCAACTGGACCAAGGTCATCAGCAAGCCTCAGAACAAGAGGGAGTTCAAGCACGACTATAACGAGCTTGCAACACCTGTTGTAGCAAGGTACGTTAAGGTTGTGAACGTTTCTACATATGACGGTGCCAATTTCAGCATCAAGGACCTCCGCATCTTCGGAACAACCGAGAAGTCCAAGGTTACTCCTGTAACTGACTTCAAGGTTGTACGCAATCCTCAGGACCGCCGCGAGGCCAACCTTCTCTGGACTCCTGTAGAGGGTGCTGACGGCTATGTAGTACGCTATGGCATTGAGCCTGACAAGCTGTACAACAGCTATATTGTCTACGACAAGAACACCCTGTATATGCACAGCCTCAATACCGGCCCTGAGTATTACTTCGAGATCGAGGCCTTCGATTCAGGACTTGACCTGTACGAGGAGCCTACACTCCATACGATGGGACTTGGTGCTGAGATCCAGATTGCCGAGAGGGGCGCCGGCCGTGCTTCCGGTTATGACCAGAGCGGCGACACCAGGATCATTATGCTCAAGGAAGGTGTTTACGAGTACACGTTCGACAATATCGATCCGGGTACCTGGGCTCTCAACCACTCTTACGGTCCTGTCCTCTGGGCTGGAGAACTCACCGAGGCTCAGTTGATTTCCAACTCACCTAACCCTCAGCCTACCCTCAAAGTAGACCTCCTGACCCTTATGGGAACAGGTACCCAGGTAACCAATAAGCTTACCATGAAGGTTATCCCTGGTCCTAAGGCAGGTAAGGTAGTAGTCGAGATCGTCCCTGAGCACAGGAACCTCTAATTCTATTGAAATACATATAAAGGGCAGAGAGCGATGGCATTCGCTCTCTGCCCTTTTTTGCAGGAAGTCATTTTTCTTTACGCTATTGATAAAATATGCTATTTGTAAGACGTGTTTTAGTTTTTTTGTGTTATTGTAGTTGGATTAAATTGGAGTTGTTTCAGAACAGTGTATGAAAAAGACAGTTATACTGATTGCATTCTTGTCATTGCTTTTGTCTTGCGAGAAAATAACATTGCCCACAAATGGCTGTTACCTCAATGGCAAGTTGATTTCCCGGATGGATGGTTATGTGTACGGCTGGGTAGATGAACAGGGGTACGTCTTTGGTTTCACGGATTCTCGGTCTAACAAGACAATGCATATTAAGGCGAACCGGAATGTCTGGGATTCGGATTATGTGCATATTATGATCAGGGATTATTGGGGAATGGACTTAGAAAGAATCGGGCGCGGACTGATAGTTACTAAACCCGGACCGGGGGAAGAAATATCTGGGCATTATTACGAGACCATTACCGGACGTATGCTTGAAGAAGTGTCTCCAGTTAGCCAGAACTCAGGCTTGCTGGTAATCAAAGAGTATAAAGGGACCTGGACGGGAAAAGCATCAGTATACATATCATTCACTCTGTCCAATGGAGACGAATACCAAATTGTCTACTATGGTGAGGTTAATACGGCACATGCTTTCTTATTAGATTAATTGTCCACTTCTTACAATTTGGAAGTTTAACGGTTAAGTCCAACTGCTTTTCCCCAGGGCCTGTTTTTTTGAAATAAACGTCTCCCAACTATTCTCCCGTTCAAAATAACCCTCTTTTCTGAACCAAATGGCTCTTCTGGCCACTTTCGTTCAGAATTGACACTTTTTCTGAACCATTATTCCTAGTTCAGTCAGGAGGAAGGTATAGGGGGCTGGGCTGACGTCGTGGAACGGCAAGGCTACCTCCATTTTCATATCTTGAAGCGATTGCAGGCATTGTCCCCTGAGGGAATACCGTTAAGCGGATTTCTTTGCCGGGTCCTTGAAGAGGAACATGAAGGCGACGGCTACTACAAGGGAGTAGGCGGCGAAGATGTACCAGGCGGTGGGCCAGGACGGGGACGCGGCGTTGTATACGAAGTGGTTTACAACGCGGCCGGCGGCCCAGGTTCCGATGGAGGCTCCCAGACCGTTTGTCATAAGCATAAACAGGCCCTGGGCGCTGGAACGGATGCCCTTGTCTGTGTTCTCATTGACGTACAGCGATCCGGAGATGTTGAAGAAGTCAAATGCTACGCCGTAAACGATGCAGCTGAGGATGAACAGCCATACGCCGCTGCCGGGGTTGCCAAGGCCGAAGAATCCGAAGCGGAATACCCAGGCAAACATTGCTATGAGCATGACGCCCTTGATGCGGAACTTCTTCATAGCCCAGGGAATGAGCAGGATGCAGAGAGTCTCGGAAACCTGGCTCAATGAGATGAGGGCGTTTGCGTTGTTGGCGCCCCAGGTATTCGCGTAAGCCGGGTTCTCAGCAAATGAGGAGATGAAGGTGTTGGCATATCCGTTGGTTACCTGGAGGGCGGCGCCCAGCAGCATTGAGAATATGAAGAATATGGCGAATTTCTTCTGCTTGAAAAGCTTGAAAGCGATAAGACTTGTTGCCTCCGCAAATGACTGGCTTCCTGCCTCCTTGGGCTTGCAGGGGCAGTTGGGCATTGTCAGGGCATAGGCTGCGAGTATGACTCCCAGGATACCTGAAGTGAGGAACTGCTCGTAAGAGTGCTGGAACTGGATGCCCTGGCCGTTGCGCATGAAGTTGACGAACAGCATGCTGCAGATGAATCCCACAGTACCGAAGACACGGATGGGAGGGAAGTCCTTAACAGGGTCTTTCCTATTGACTTCAAGCGCGTTGTAAGCCACGGAATTGGAGATGGCGATGGTAGGCATATAGAACGCCACGCTAAGAGCGTATAGACCGTAGAACATACCGAACTCCAGGTTGGCACCGGCCTGTGCAGCATACCATCCGGCGCCGAGCATGAACAGCGCAGAAAGGCCGTGGCAGAGGGAGAGCACCTTCTGGGCAGGGATCCATTTGTCTGCCACTATTCCTGCAAGGGCAGGCATAAAGATGGAGACGAAACCCTGCGTGGCAAAGAACAGCCATATCTGGGAGCCGAGGCCGGCTCCGGCAAGGAAACTGCCCATTGACGTGAGATATGCTCCCCAGACGCCGAACTGGAGAAAGTTCATCAATATCAATTTGAGGCTTATCAGGCTTTTTTTCATATGGGATAGCTTATTTTATTCAAGCAAATTTAGGCATAAATTATTATCTTTGAAAGATGAATTTCGAGCTCTTACATAAAGATCCTGCTTCCAGTGCCAGGGCTGGCGTCATTACTACCGCACACGGCAGCATCCAGACGCCCATATTTATGCCCGTGGGTACAGTGGGGTCCGTGAAGGGAGTCTACCATAAGGAGCTCAAGGAAGACATCGGCGCCCAGATAATCCTGGGCAACACATACCACCTGTACCTGCGCCCTGGGCTGGATACCCTGCGCAAGGCCGGAGGCCTTCACAAGTTCGAATCCTGGGACAGGCCCATCCTTACTGACAGCGGCGGGTTCCAGGTATTCTCCCTCACCCAGATACGCAAGCTCACAATAGAGGGCTGCCGTTTCCAAAGCCACATAGACGGTTCCAAGCATATCTTCACTCCCGAGAATAACGTCACCACCCAAAGGATAATAGGGGCCGACATCATCATGGCCCTGGACGAATGCTGCCCCGGTGATGCCGATTTCGCATATGCCAGGAAGTCCCTCGACCTGACGCAGAACTGGCTCGACCGCTTCAGCGCGGAATTCTTGCGCACGGAGCCCCTGTATGGCTACGAGCAGACATTCTTCCCCATAATCCAGGGTTGCATCTATCCCGAACTGCGCAAGCGCGCGGTGGAACACGCCCTGCGTGACGAGGCCGGCGGATACGGCATAGGCGGCCTTGCGGTAGGGGAGCCTACTGAGAAGATGTACGAGATGCTGGAACTCCTTGATCCGCTGATGCCCCAGGACAAGCCCCGCTACCTGATGGGAGTGGGCACTCCAGCAAACATCCTCGAAGGCATAGCGCGGGGAGTTGATATGTTCGACTGCGTGATGCCTACCAGGAACGCCCGCAACGGTATGCTGTTTACCTGGAACGGAATAATGAATATGCGCAACGCCAAGTGGGCGGAAGATTTTTCCGAACTGGATCCCTGTGGCACGTCATTCGTAGACCATACCTACACCAAGGCTTATCTGCGCCATCTGTTCATAGCTGGGGAGATGTTTGCCGCAATGATTGCCAGCGAGCACAACCTGGCTTTCTACCTGGACCTTGTCAGACAGGCCCGCGCCCATATAATCCAAGGCGATTTCCTGCAGTGGAAAGAGCAGACGGTCAAACAAGTAATGCAAAGGTTATGATAGATTTGAGGCCAAAGAAACTGGACTGGTATATCTTCAAGAAGTTCATGACCACCTTCTTCATTGCGATGATCCTGATCATCGTGATAGTGATCATATTCGACATCAGTGAGAAGATAGACAAGTTCGTGGCCAATGAGGCGCCTCTAAAAGCCATCATATTCGACTATTACCTGAACTTCGTGCCCTATTTCATGAATATGTTCAGTCCTCTGTTCGTATTCATAACGGTGATCTTCTTCACTTCCAAGATGGCGGCGGATTCAGAGATAATAGCCATACTGTCCGGAGGAGTCAGCTATCACCGTATGCTGGTACCGTACATGGTTTCAGCCGTCATAATCGCAATCCTGTCCCTGGCGCTCAACTTGTTCGTGATACCCAGGGCCAACAAGGAAAGGCTGATTTTCGAGAACGATTACGTCAAGAACAGGGCTGAATACAACCGTGACATCCACTATCAGATAGACACGGGCAAGTTCGTATATGTAGAGTCTTTCACCACCTGGAACAACACTGCATACCGTTTCACCCTGGAAGAGATTGAGAACAACAAGCTCAAGAGCAAGCTCACGGCCGAGAACGCCGTGTGGGATACCACCTTCTCCGGCTGGAGGCTCCAGAAGTACTTCATCCGCAATTACATTGACGGGGTGCAGGATTCAGTGACCTCAGGGTCCCAGATAGACACTGTCATAAACCTTACGGTGTCGGACTTCTACCGGAACAAGAAAACCGTGGAGACCCTCCCGTACGAAGAGCTAAACGAACTTATCGAAACGCAGAAAATGCGAGGCGACGCAAACGTGATGTACGCCGAGATAGAGAAGCAGAACCGCTTCTCGCTGCCGTTCTCGGCTTTTATCCTAACCATTATGGGAGTGAGCCTTTCTTCGCGCAAGCGAAGGGGAGGGATGGGCTGGAACATAGCCATAGGCCTGGCTCTGAGTTTCTCCTACATCCTCTTTATGAAATTCAGCGAGATGTTCGTCTACACGGGGGCGTTGTCACCTGCGGTGGCGCTGTGGATTCCCAACCTGCTGTTCGCGATTATAGCGGCAGTCCTTTACAAGCTAGCACCAAAGTAAAATGATAATCAAAGTAGTGAACAAATCGGGCAGGGAACTGCCTCAGTATGCGACAGAGTCCTCCGCAGGCGTGGACCTGAGGGCGGCAATAGAAGAGCCTATAGTCCTTGAACCGTTGCAGAGGGCAATGGTGCCTACGGGACTCTATATGGAAATACCCAAGGGATACGAGGGGCAGGTGCGCCCGCGCAGCGGCCTGGCCGCGAAGCACGGCGTCACCGTGCTTAACACTCCGGGAACCATAGATGCCGACTATCGCGGAGAAATCAGGGTGATCCTGGTCAACCTGTCGGCACAGGCTTTCGAAATCCAGCCGGGTGAGAGAATCGCCCAGATGGTATTTGCCAAGCACGAGACAGCCCAGTGGGAAGAAGTGTCCGAACTGGAAGAGTCTGCCCGCGGGGCAGGCGGCTTTGGAAGCACCGGAAGGGGCTAGAACTCAATTGAATACTGTCCGTGGAACTCCATACGGGTTACGCGGTTGGAATCTGTCAGGGAGGCGCGCAAGTGCACTCTCTGTTTTTTTATCTTCCATCCGGCCACGGCGCTTGCGGCCCAGCCCCTGCCGTAGTAGGCTTTCATATTGAAATTCCCGGGAGCGTCCCTTTCGTAAATGTATATCCTCTGGTCCCAGTTGCCGGAAGCGAACAGGGTGGCGCGTGCGTAGACGCTGAATCTATCTGTGACATAACCCGGTTCAAGGTACACCAGTCCTGACAGGGTGGTGCCTTTCCCAAGGTCTGTCAGAAGCCTTGCTTTCCAGTTGCCTCCGGCCCAGTCAGCAGTAACCCTGAAAGCGTTTACTGCTCCTTTATCCTTTTCCAATCTGCCTTTCAGGCGCAATGAAAACGTGATGCTTTCCGACAGGCTCAAAGGTGCGGCCGCAAGGTATTTTATGGTTCCGGCGCCATTCTTCAGCGTCGCCTCCAGGCTCGCGAAATTCTGCCGGTACTGCGCGCCTATTGCAGCAGAGGCTTTGTCCTGCTGGTAAATGGCCCTGCCCGCTATCTTAATGTCATACTCTATGTTCCGGACGGCTCCAAGTATACCCCTTACGCGTCTTTCATCAGTGTCCCAGGCTGCTTCGCCGAATATGTCTGTCTTTCCTGTGTTAAGGCGGAAATCTGCTGACACTCCGTAAAATCCTTTTGGGGAGCGCATCGCGTTCAGCCCCGCCTGCGCCTTCAGGCCGTACCAGGACAAGCCCGCCAGGGCGGTTGCGGCCTGGCCCTTGCGCCGGGGCGCGGCTATGGCGGCGCTCAAGGTGAACTGTCCCAGTTCAACCTCCGCCGCCGCCCCGCGCAGCCCGGTGGAAGAATACGAGAAAGAGGGCGACAGCCCCGACGGGCGCTTGTAGAAGGCCGATATAGAACTGAGCCCGCTGAGGGAGAATCCGCTCCAGGACAGGAGCCCCTGCCCGAAGCGGGCGTTGAAATCGCCCACTATGAGCGTGGCGGGGATCCGCCTCCCGTACAGCGCCGCACTCCAGTTGAAGACTTCAGGCAGTGAGATGTCCGGGGCGTAGCCGCGCTTGAACGCAACGGCGGCGCTGAGCCTCGTTTCCGCCCCAATCTTCATCTTCCCTCCATAGCTCAGCGCCGCTGCGCCGTCGTCTGTCTTCGCCCACATCCTCGCAGATGCTTCCGCCTTTATTCCGTTCTCCGCGGACGATTCCCCGGCAGGGGCCCTCGTCCTGAGGGAGACATAAGGCGTCACCGCCCTGACGAAACTTTGGCCGAATCCGTCTACGGCCGCGAGTTCCGCCAGGGAGAGTATGTCTCCGGCGCGGGCGCGGTAATCCAGCAGCGAGGCAGTCTGGAAAGGGGTGAAAAGGCCGCTGGCAACTAACTGCCTGCGGCTGGCGGTATTCAGATTTACGGGGTGGGATTCCAGATGCTGGTACAGTTCTGTCTGCGTTTCGTCCAGTTCTTCCATAGAGGAGGCGCCGCTGACGGCCAGCATCGACGAATCCGGCGGCGCGCACAGCGCCAGGATTATCAAAGCTTTCATAGTTTATCGTTTTAGTTGCCGCAATCTACAAAAAATACTTCTATTAGTTGCGAAAAATATTTATCTTGCGTTATACGAAACACTAAGGCTATGGATAAAATTTCTATTCACGGTAAAAGCTTTGTCCCGTACATCACATATGAAGAAATCCAGTCCTTCATAGACGAAGTGGCAGACAAGCTCAATGCAGATTACTGCAACGACTCCGACACTCCCATCCTGCTCTGCACTCTTAACGGGGCTATGATGTTCACCTCGGAGATAATGAAGCGTCTCAAGTTCGACTGCGAGCTGATGTCGGTGAAAATCCGCTCCTATTCCGGAGCCCACACCACCGGTATCATCCAGGAGACAATGGGCCTTACGGGAGATGTCAAGGGACGCCGCATAATCATAATGGAAGACATAGTTGACACGGGCACCACAATGGCATACCTGACGGACCTTCTTCGTGAGCGTGAGGCCAGAGATGTAAAGATATGCACAATGCTTTTCAAGCCTTCCCAGTACAAGAAGGACATTAAGATGGATTATGTCGGAAGGGTAGTGGAGAACAAGTTCATCCTCGGCTTCGGACTTGACTATGACGAACTGGGACGCCAGTACAAAGACATTTACGTTTTGGACGAATAATATGAAATACTACATTCTGTTCGGCCCTCCGGGAGCCGGAAAAGGCACTCACTCGGGAGCCATCTCGGAAAAATACAATCTCAAGCACATCTCCACCGGAGAGCTTCTCCGTGCGGAAATTGCCGCCGGGACCGAACTCGGCCAGAAAGCCAAGAGCCTTATCTCAGTAGGAGCGCTGGTTCCTGACGAGGTGGTTGAAGGTATGATTGAAAACGCCTTCGACACCATCAAGGGCGTGGACGGATTCCTTCTGGACGGCTTCCCCCGTACCCTTGCCCAGGCCGAGGCGCTTGACTCCATCCTCGAAAAGAGGGGAGAGAGCGTTACGGCAGTTGTCTCCATAATGATCCCGGACGAACTCATTTACAAGCGCATAGAAGGACGCGCCCTCATCGAGGGCCGCGCCGACGACGCGGACCGCTCCATCATAAAGCACCGCATTGACACATACCACTCCCAGACAGAGCCCCTCATAGCATTCTACAAGGAGCAGGGCAAGTATTACGAAGTGGATGTGACAGGCGATACCATAGAAGAGAACCGACAGAGGGTTCTCAAACTTATGGAGACAATAGAATAATCCCTATTCAGGATATGTCAGATTGGCCGGGGTGATGCAATCAAGCACCTCGGCCAAATATTTTTTAGCCTCGGCCTTGGCGCCCTCCAGGCTGTGAAGCGTCCAACAGCCACAGTCCTTCGGCGCCGCCCCCGGGAGGGGGGAGTCAGATGGATAATCCGCTATGAAACGGAAGGTGTCCCGCATAAGACCGACGATATCTGCACTCTGCAGGTCCCCTTTCATCAGAAGGTAAGACCCTGTCAGGCATCCCATAGGGCCCCAGTAGATTATCTTGTCGGCCCATTCGTGGTCGTTCCTCAGGTAGGTGGCGGCCAGATGCTCTATAGTATGCATTGCCTCCTGGGACATAACCGGCTCCCGGTTGGGCTCCTTCATCCTGATGTCGAAAGTGGTGACGACGGTGCCGCCAACTTGGTCCTTGCGGGATACATAAATACCTCTCAGAAGGCGGTTGTGGTCTATTGTAAAGCTGGGTATCGTTTTCATAGGGTCTCGATGAACTGTTCGAAAATGCCGAAAGAGCGTCCTGCGATCTCTCCCCAAAAATCGTTGTATTCGTTTATGCGGGAGGTGCTGCCGTTGGCAGAATCACTTATCATCCTGAACGAGATGAAGGGCACCTCGTACAGGCTGCAAACTTGAGCTATGGCAGCTGACTCCATATCCACGGCCGCCGCTTCCGGGAAGCGCTTCAAAATGGCATCAGTCTGCTCCTTCTGCGTGCAGAACACGTCCCCGGTGCATATGAGGCCGCCTGTTATGCGGCTTCCGGCTGGTGCCGTCAGCTCCATTGCCTTGGCGTACAGGGAAGGGTCAGCGTTGAAGCGCTCCGGCATCCCCATTATCTGCCCGGGGGCGAAGCCTTCTCCGCAGTCCACGTCGTGATAGCAGGTCTGGCTGCCCACGACTACGTCCATCACGTCTATGTTCCTGGCAAGGCCTCCGGCGCATCCGGTGCTGATGATGCAGTCTGGCCTGTGCTCCATTATCAACCTTGTAGTGGCTGCGGCGGCGTTCACCTTTCCGACGCCGGACCTGCACAGTATTATGTCGTCGCTATGGAGCGCCTCCACCAGGGCGTATTCCTTGTCCATAGCCACCAGAATTCCAATTCTCATATCTGCAAATATAAAATAATTTATAACTTTATTAGCCGTTAACCAATCCCAAAGTATATGGACCAGCCAAAGATAGAGCGCCTGCTGAGACTGATGAAAATGATGTCCGGAAGCGTCAATTACTCGATAGAGGAACTGTCGGACAAATTGGAGATGTCCCCCAGGACCATATACCGCTATATCGACACGTTCAAAAACGCCGGATTTGCGGTTACCAAGATGTACGGGAACATATACAGGCTGGGAAAAATGCCCAAGAACGCCCCCGACTTCGACAGGCTCATTTACTTCTCCGAAGAAGAAGCTATGCTGGTTAACGGATTGATAGACAGCCTTAGCCCCACCAACTCTCTCAAGGCCAATCTGAAAGACAAGCTTTCTGTCATCTATAACAGCACCTCCATAGCAGACTATATGTCCGACAAGAGCAACGCCGCAAGCATAGAGGCCTTGGGCGAGGCTATGCGCGACCGCCGCAAGGCGGTACTGCGGAATTACGAGTCAGGTAATTCCAAGACTATCAGGGACAGGTTAGTGGAGCCTTTCGGCTTTACGTCCGACTATGTGGAACTGTGGGCTTTTGACCTTGAGGACGGCCGTAACAAGGTGTTCAAGGTCTCCAGGATAGAGGAAGTGTCCGTCCTGGAAGAAGAATGGACCTGCGAGGACCAGCACCGCATCCAGGGGAGGGACGTCTTCCATATGAGCGGAGACGTTCCGCAGAGGATATGTCTCCAGATGTCCGTGAGGGCAAAGAACCTCCTTTTCGAGGAGTTCCCCCTGGCCCGCAAGGACTGCCACAGGGAAGGACCTGTCTGGATTCTGGATACGCAGGTATACGGCTTTGCCGGAGTATGCCGTTTCGTGGTCGGCCTTGCCGAAGAAGTCAAGATCCTTGAATCGGAACCGTTCAAGGAATACGTTTCAGAATACATAAAGAACAATGTTTCCAAATTGATACAGTAATACGGATATGAAGAAGCTTTTCCTGGTTGTTGCAAGCGCCCTTTGTTTATGTGCGGCCGCATCCGCCCAGTCCTCTGAAGGCGGGGTACTGTTTACCGTAAATGCCAAAGACAAGATAGAGCCTATGAAGCCGCTCTGGGCCTGGGTGGGATACGACGAGCCCAATTACACCTATATGAAGGACGGTGTTAAGCTGCTGACGGAACTTTCCGAACTCAGCCCTGTTCCGGTGTCGGTGCGTGCCCACAACCTGCTGACTTCCGGTGACGGATCGGCTTCGTTGAAGTGGGGCTCCACCAATGCCTACACAGAAGACAGCAAAGGCCGTCCTGTATATGACTGGACCATTCTGGACAGGATATTCGATACATATTTGCAGAGGGGAATCAAGCCGTTCGTGGAGATAGGCTTCATGCCAGAGGCCCTGTCCACGAAGCCGGAGCCGTACAGGCATTCCTGGGCCGCCGTAAACAGCGGGCCGCTCTGGACCGGATGGACATATCCGGCAAAAGACTACGACAAATGGAGGGAACTTGTATACCAGTGGGTGAGGCATTGCATAGACCGGTACGGCCGGGAAGAAGTCCTCACCTGGTACTGGGAAGTTTGGAATGAACCAGATATAGGCTACTGGAGCGGCACCCACGAGGAGTACTGCAAACTGTATGATTACGCCGTTGACGGCGTCAAGAAGGCCCTGCCCGAAGCCAAAGTGGGAGGCCCGGAGACGACGGATCCCAGCGGCCAGCGCGCCAACGAATACCTCCGCAAGTTCCTTGACCACTGCCGTGACGGAGTGAACTACGCCACCGGCCAGAAGGGCGCACCGCTGGATTTCATCACCTTCCACGCAAAGGGCAGCCCCCAGTTCGTGGACGGGCACGTCAGGATGAACATAGGAAGGCAGCTGAAGAACATAGACATGGGCTGCGAAGTTGTCGCATCGTACCCTGAATTCAAGCATCTTCCAATAATCATAGGGGAGTCCGACCCCGAGGGCTGCGCCGCCTGCTCCGTGGCCACGCACCCTTCCAACGCATACCGCAACGGCACTATGTATTCGAGTTATTCTGCCAATACCTGGGCCCGCACATACGAGATTGCGCGCAAGCACGGCGTAAACATAGTGGGAGCCGTGGCCTGGGCCTTCGAATATGAGGACCAGATCTGGTTCGGAGGTTTCCGCGACCTTGCTACCAACGGAGTGGACAAGCCCGTTCTCAATGTAATGCGTATGTACGGCCTCATGCAGGGCGGTTCGCTGGTAAGAGTAGGCTCTTCCAATCCTATGACCGCAGACCAGATCATA
This sequence comes from Bacteroidales bacterium, assembly GCA_017437825.1. GTDB lineage: Bacteria > Bacteroidota > Bacteroidia > Bacteroidales > UBA932 > Cryptobacteroides. Next base: position 3,274 of record JAFRXC010000091.1, on the reverse strand, counting down.
GCCGACAGCGTGCGTGAAAAGTCAGACATCAGTGCCATAGCCAACGCCACAGACAACAGCGTGAGCATTATGGTGTGGAACTATCACGACGACGACCTTCCCGCCCCGGCAACGGAGGTGACGGTCAATTTCGACAACCTGGGAGCAGAGAGGGTGCTGGTATCACATTACAGGATCGACGGTCAGTTCAGCAATTCATACGAGGCGTGGAAAGGGATAGGATCCCCTCAGGAACCGACTCCGGAACAGGTTGCTTACCTGGAGCAGAGCGGCCAGTTGCAGGCGTATACCTCGCCTGCATGGAAGGATGCGCCTTCGGGAAGACTGGACGTGAACTTTACCCTTCCGCGTCAGGGAGTGTCTCTGATAAAGATAACTTGGTAAAGATTTTCGTATATTTGTACGGTTAGAAGTATATTATCGTCATGTTGGTTTATTTCCCTAAAGATTACAAGAACCTGCTGAGCAGCGTAGAGGATACAGAAAAGGCCATCAAGGCCGTAAAGGATATGTTCCAGGTAAACCTCAGCGCCCAGCTGGCCCTTCTCCGTGTCACCGCCCCTATGGTCGTCCTCTCCGGGACAGGTATTAATGACGACCTCAACGGAATCGAGCGTCCCGTATCGTTCCCGGTAAGGGATATGGGAGAGCAGCGCGCGGAGGTGGTTCATTCCCTGGCAAAATGGAAAAGGCTCAAGCTGGCAGAACTGGGACTTCCTCCCGGAAGGGGAATATACACCGATATGAACGCCCTCCGTCCCGACGAGGACCTGGACAACATACACTCCATCTACGTGGACCAGTGGGACTGGGAGAGGGTCATACGCAAGGAAGACCGCAACCTGGATTTCCTCAAGAAGACCGTACGCCGCATTTATGAGGCCATTAAAGTCACAGAGAACAAGATATACGTAGAGTTTCCCCAGATAGCGCCTATCCTGCCTGAAGAGATATTCTTCATCACCGCGGAGGATCTGCTTCAGAAGTATCCCGGCAAGACACCCAAGGAGAGGGAAGACCTTATCACAAAGGAACACGGGGCAGTATTCGTAATCGGCATAGGCGGAAAACTCTCAGACGGCAGCCTGCATGACGGCCGTGCCGCCGACTACGACGACTGGTCCCTCAACGGAGACCTCCTGCTTTGGAACCCGGTGCTGTCACACGCCTTCGAGATATCCAGCATGGGCATCAGGGTGGATGAGGAAGCCCTGAGGCGCCAGCTGCGCGAGCGCTCGCAGGAGAACAAGGAAACCCTGATGTTCCACAGGATGTTGCTGGAAGGGAAGCTTCCGTATACCATTGGCGGAGGAATTGGACAGTCACGTCTGTGCATGTTCCTTCTTAGGAAAGCGCATATAGGTGAGATTCAGGCAAGTATATGGCCACAGGAGATGGTGGCCAGCTGCCGCGCGCACGGCATCGAGATTGTTTGAGCGGGATAGGGGAGTCGAACCCCCCTCCTTGGCTTGGGAAGCCAATGCACTACCGATGTGCTAATCCCGCCTTTTTGCTTTGCAAAGATAACTAATTATTATTAATTTTGTACGATTGCGTCATATTGTCGCAACCGTGCATTTTTATTAATTAAAAGATATGTCATTAGCATCAGCAATAGGCAAGTTGTTCGGAACCAAGGCTGACAGGGACATGAAGCCCATCAAGCCAATCCTTGCCAAGATACTTGCCCAGTACGAAATTATCGACAAGCTTTCAAACGACGAACTGAGGGCGCGCAGCGCAGCCCTGAGAGCCGCCCTCGTAGAGTGCGAGGCCCCGTTTGAGAAGCGTCTCGCAGAAATCAAGGAAGAGATTGAGACGGCGTCCATTGAAGAGAAGGAGAAACTCGCCAACGAGTCCGACAAGCTTGTAAAGGATGAGGACGCCGCAATAGAGAAAAAACTGGACGAACTCATCCCCGAGGCGTTCGCCATAGTAAAGAGCACCGCCCGCCGTTTCAAGGAGAACGAATTCATAGAAGTCACCGCCACCCAGTTCGACAGGGACCTCAGCGTAGACAGGGACTTCGTCAAGATAGAAGGCGACAAGGCCATATACTGCAACCATTGGATGGCCGGAGGAAACGAGATAACCTGGGATATGGTGCACTATGACGTGCAGCTTATCGGAGGTATAGTCCTGCATCAGGGAAAGATTGCCGAGATGGCCACCGGAGAAGGAAAGACCCTCGTGGCCACCCTCCCCGTGTTCCTCAACGCGCTTGCAGGCAAGGGCGTACACGTGGTTACGGTCAACGACTACCTGTCTAAGCGTGACTCCGAGTGGATGGGCCCCCTGTATATGTTCCACGGCCTTTCAGTAGACTGTATAGACAAGCACGAGCCCAACAGCCCCGCCCGCCAGAAAGCCTACAAGTGCGACATCACCTTCGGTACCAACAACGAGTTCGGTTTCGACTACCTGAGGGACAATATGGCCGTCAACATTGACGACCTGGTACAGCGCAAGCACCACTTTGCAATCGTGGACGAGGTGGACTCCGTCCTTATCGACGACGCCCGTACCCCTCTCATCATTTCCGGTCCAGTTGCAAAGTCTGAGGACGACGCCCAGTTCATGGAATTCCGCCCTTACGTGGAGAGGCTGTACACCACCCAGCGCACATTCTGTAACCAAACCCTCAACGAGGCCAAGAAACTCATCGCCGCAGGCGACGAGGCCGAGGGAGGCAAGCTCCTCCTCCGCGTGCACAAGGGACTTCCCAAATACGGCCCCCTCATCAAGTTCCTCAGCGAACCTGGAATGAAGGTGCTCCTGCAGAAGGTGGAGAACTTCTATATGCAGGACAACGAGAAGGAGATGCACATCGTCACAGACCCTCTCTACTTTGTGATAAACGAGAAGCAGCGCAGCGTGGATATGACCGAAAAAGGCCACGAGGTGCTTGCCAAGGCCATAAATGACGAGGACTTCTTCGTGATTCCCGACGTGGGTTCCGGCATTGCTGAAATAGAGAAGAGCGGCCTGTCCCTGGCGGAGCGCCAGGAGAAGAAGGACGCCCTGATGGAAGACTTCTCCCTCAAGAGCGAGCGTATCCACACTGTAATCCAGCTGCTCAAGGCATACACCATGTTCGAGAAGGACGTGGACTACATCATCGACGACAACAAGATCAAGATAGTTGACGAGCAGACCGGCCGTATTATGGAAGGCCGCCGCTGGAGCGACGGACTGCACCAGGCCGTGGAGGCAAAGGAGAACGTTAAGGTTGAGGCTGCAACCCAGACCTTCGCAACCATCACCCTGCAGAACT
>JAFRXC010000090.1 GCA_017437825.1 Bacteroidales bacterium | reverse complement strand
CCTTGTTAAATCGTGCCCCAATAATGCCCCAATTTTGTGCAATATCAAGTAACATCACTGGCAAAGATACGCAATAGAAAGCACTCCTGCAAGGGTTTGTAAAGGATGTTTAAGTTGATTTTCGAGCCTCGTCCGCACCGCTTAAAAGCCCCAGCAAATCTGCTGGGGCTTTTTTTGCGTCTGTCAGATGTTGCCAAGATGAACTATTTGGATGCCGTGGGAGCGGGCAATGTCGCGGGCTTGGATGAGGGTTGACCTGGGGGTGGGACCTTGTTCCGTGTATTTATATCTTGGAAAAAAACGGCTCAAGTGCAGGGGAACATCCTGAAGGCCGTTCTCTGCCATCCATCTGCAAAGTTTTTCTACCAATTCCTCCGAGTCGTTCAACCCTGTGACCAGCAGGTTGGTAATCTCAATATGGACGCCTGCCGCCTTCATTGCCAGGATATTCTCCAGCACCGGGGCCAGGGAGGCACCGCAGTATCGACGGTATATAGCATCGTCCATTGCCTTGATGTCTATGTTGGCGGCATCCATATAGGGCAACAACTCGTCAAGGGGCTCTTTCTGGACATATCCGGCAGAGACCAGAATATTCTTAAGGCCCTGACCGTGAGCAAGGACTGCGATGTCGTACATATATTCCCACCAGGTAAAAGGCTCGGTGTAGGTGTAGGCAATGGATGGCAGGCCGTGCCGCAGGCAGATGTCCACGACTTCCTTTGGTGACAGAGCATAGCTTTCTGCATCCTCAGGAGGGACTTGGGAGATATCGCTGTTCTGGCACCATCTGCAAGATAGATTGCAGCCTGTGCAGCTGAGGGACAGGCAGTATGTCCCGGGCATAAAATGATTAAGAGGCTTCTTTTCCACCGGATCCACAGCAATGGTACAGGGCCTCCCATATGAAAGGGGGTACAGTCTGCCGTCTCGGCACTCGCGGCTGCGGCAGATTCCCCTGTCACCTTCCTTTATGAGGCACTCGTGGGGGCATAACTGGCATTGGACGCCATTACCGGCGGGAGTAAAGAAACGGGCTTCTGTCATCACTTTTTCTCAAGGAGGGTGATGTAGCCGAGGAGAGCGCCCCAGTGATAGAATTTGTCACTGTTACCTACATCGTCTCCCTGGCCGGTGACAGAATTCCAGTTCTCGTAGATATAACCCCTGGCAAGCCAGTCCTTCAGGAGAAGCGTCCTGGACTTGGCGGCAAGCTCCTGACGGACATTGGCGCAGTCATATTCCTGGAGGCCCAGATAGACCAGGAAGTTGGTAGGGCCCCAGATACGCCCACGCCAGTAGTCGTTGTCGTAGAAGGCCGTATCGTTCCTGGGCGTCACTGGTATCACCCACTCGCCCCAGAACTCTTCGTCATTCAGAAGGTGCTCCCTGATCATACGCTCGGCCTGGGCGGGAGTGGCGGTCTTAGCAAGCAACGGGTAGAAATTGGTGATATCCATCCTTCTGACTGGCTCCCCTGTCAGGAAATTCCTGCAATAGAACATTCCGTCCTCCTCATCCCAAAGGCCCTGGAGGGCTGACTTGATCCTGTCTCCCCTGGAAAGTATTTCCTTTGCTTCCTTGTTCTTGCCAAGTTCCTTGGCTATCCTAGCCAGATACCTGCAGTCCATCACATACATTGCATTCAGGCCTACGTCATTATAATTGAGAATGTTCCTGTCAAGCAGATATTCTGAGTCGTCATACACGCAAGTGTTGTCCAGGCCGCTCTCGTAGATGGCCTGCTGCCGGGCGTGGGGCTCATTTGTGTTATGCTCGCCATTGGCGGGACTGGAGCCCCAGCACAACAGCCCCTCTGCCTCGCGGTTCTCCAACCACCAGAGATTCCACCTGAGAAGGCGCGGGTAGAGCAGTTCCAGGAACCAGCGGTCTCCGTACCTTTCGTAAATTGTCCAGACTGTCCTGGATCCGACAGGGGGCTGGGAACGGTCATAGGACACATAATCGTTGGAACATAAGAAATTCGGGACGAAGCCACATTTGTCTGCAGCCATTGTAATCTCTATTGCATTGCAATATGCAAGCTCCCTGTTGTCCACTGAGAGCATCTCGCTTGCGAAATAAGTGTCCCAGTCAAAAAGGACATAACCTCCCAGAAGCTCGCTGGTGCGGGACCACTGGATATTCCAGTTACGGCTCACAGGAGTAACAATGACAGCATCGGCAGGATCGAATACAGTGTCCCACGCAAGTATGCTCTGCATGGCGTGGTGTATGTCATAATCTTCCCCCCACTTGCTTTTTTCCGTGTTGACGAAGTCACTTTTGCGACTGTCCATCAGAGCCTCTGCTTCCTGTATGGTGATGTCCGGGCCTGTGTATATCAGGACGGGAGCATCCGCAGGACAGAGGTAATATCCGTCTCTGCGCCCTGTAGGGACGAAACGCGTGTCGCGTGATACCACCTTTCCGGCCATGACATCGGTCCCGAACATGCTGATGAGTTCAAAATGATCCTCTGCAGCCATGCTGCTGCCCTCTATGCGGGCGGGTTCCCATATCCTGCCCGGCTTCACCTTGAGGTCGCCTTTGCTCTCTTCCCCGGAAGGGGTCAGCAACATAACAAGGCGCTTCCCTTCGCTGGTGCAGCGCATCTTGACTGAAACGCCATGCCAGGAGGCGTCGGCCTCGACATAACTTCCGTCATAGGCGTGTTCGTAAGGGTGTATGACGGCCGCGTCATAATCCCTGTTTCCTATCCTCAGGTGATCGTTCTCATTGCCTTCAGAGTCAACCAAGGAGACTTTTACTCCAAGTTTATCCTCACTCCATACCTCGGTAAACACACTCCTAGTATCCCAGGTATTCCAGCATTTGAGCAGCTCCTTCTTGATTCTAGTGTATTCCCATTCGGGATAATCTGCCGTACTCTTCCCATTCCCGCCGGAACATGCCGAGAGAGCAAGCAATGCCGTAAGGACAATGGGTATGTGCTTCAAACTCATAGTATTTTTATTTTAGATCCGTTTCTTTGACTACCTCTGTCTGATATGTATAGAGGTCGGCATCTTTCCAGCCATCATAACCTATGCCCGCCTTGTCCCGGGCGCAATGCCCCAGGAACTCCTCAGTATCCCAGCCGGTCTCTTCTGCTACCTGAGGAAGGAAGGTCCCGTGGCGGGAACCTTTGATCATATAGATACCATCCCTGCCCAGCTTGAATTCATCTATTGACGATATTTTCTTCAAGGGGGAAAGCACGGAGACTTCTATCTCCACCCTGGGCGCTTCGCTGCGGGAAAGTGCAGGGAAGCGCGAATCGTGGAATGCGGCACTCTGCGCCATCTCCTTGATCGTAGAATGGAGGCTCTCGTCTGAGACGAAGCGTCCTATGCAGCCTCGAAGGCTGCCGTTCAGATAAAGCGTCACAAATACGCCATAGCCCTCTTCCTTCAGGATGCCCACCGGTTTGTCATCGCCATAATAATCCATTCTGAGCGATGAATATATGGCCGACCTCGCTGCAGCAACCATCGCTCGCTTTTCCTCTGTAGAGAAATTGAAAAGATGGTCCGGTGTAACCACAATTGAATTGTATCCAACCACCCGGCCCTTGTCTCCATACGAAGAATCGCCTGAGTTGCGGTACATAACAAGATCAGACTGGTAGTACCAGCGTCCCTTTCTGTCCATGATGTACAGCAGAACGGCTATCGCAGCGGCTCCGCAAGCAGCAGTGTCCTGCCTTTTGTAGTTCATCTTATCTATATGCTGAAGGGCTTTGATGAATTCCGCCAGGCCACCGCTGCATATTGCATCGGCCATATAAAGGTCTGATGCCTTTGCGTCTTCATATGATGGGTAATGTGAGAAATCAGAGCTGATCACAAAGAGGTTCTCCTCTGAGAAATACGGTTCCAGGATGTCCGCAATCTCCCTGAGGAGGCTCAGGTGCTGGGTACCGATGATGATAGGGACAATGGGAGGCACCTCGTCGAAAACCTTCTGCAGGAAAGGCAGCTGGACTTCAAGGCAATGCTCCCCGTCGTGCGCATCGTGACGGGAAGAGAACAAGCCCTCCCCTTTCTTAATCAGCTCCGCTCCTAGGGCGACGTCTATCGGCACTTGCCCCAGAGGCGTCTCGGCATAGGAATACAAGGTATCTACGCTTGCTCCCTGGAAGCCCACTTGATGGCTGGGGCCTATCAAGAATATCCGTTTGTAGGCATGCCCCTGTGGAATACGGTTGAAGGCCGAGGCCGCCACTTCGCCGCTGAACACATGTCCGGCGTGCGGGACAATCAGGGCCTGCGGGGCCTTGCCGCCCGAGGGATGCAGCCAGGGATCCAGCATCGAGCTGATTTCCCTTGCAGATGACGGATAGAAAGATCCTGCAACAGCGGGCTTCCTAACTTTCTGGGATTCAGGATAAAGGGACATGGCAACAGGGTTTATCGGGGCCATGGCTACTGGATTTGACAATAGCGAAGCCCACAAGGATAACATTGCAACTAATATAATCATTTTAAATCACCGACTATCTCTTCCACTTCCTTTCGATGATCCCAGAGGGCGCATCCGCCAGTGTGCTCGCCTCCAACTGGATGCATTTCCCGCAATTGCTGGAACAAAGGAGACTGAAGCGCTCCTTTCAAGTTTCAATATGTCATCTTGACTCTTTCTTTACTGGCTCCATGTGAATTGTGACCAGGGTGTCCGGGCCGAAACGGTCCTTCAACTTATGCTCCATTGCAGAGACAATCTCGTGGGCCTCGTGAAGGGGCATGTCCCCGTCCATCCTCACATGAACTTCTATTGCGACCCGGTTTCCTATCTTGCGGGTACGCAGGTTATGCGGCTCGCTGACCTGCGGGAAGCTGCGGATTATGTCTTCCACTTCCCTCTCGGTCTCTTCCGGAAGCGAGCTGTCCGTAAGCTCCCCGGTACTGCCCTTCAGAAGGTCCCAGGCCACTTTCACCAGCATTGCGCCTACGACTATGGATGCAAGGGGATCCAGCACGGCCCAGCGATCGCCCAGCAGAAGCGCGCCGCCGATTCCTATGGCGGCGCCCACTGAGGACAGGGCGTCGCTCCTGTGGTGCCAGGCATTGGCCACAACCACAGAAGAATTCAAAGCCTTCCCTCTGGATACAGTATACCTATACAGCAGTTCCTTCACCACAATGGAGATGAGGGCAGCCCAGAGAGCTATGGCTCCCGGCTTGCTGAGAGTCTCTCCCTGAAGCCATCCGGCAAACTTCACGGCTCCGGAAACAATGATTCCGACAGCGGCCGCAACGAGCGCCAGGGCCACGAAGAACGTCGCAAGGGTCTCGAACTTGCCGTGCCCATAGTCGTGGGAGGCGTCTTGCGGCCGCGCCCCTATCCTGACAAAGGCCAGGACGATCACGTCCGTTACGAAATCCGACAGGGAATGCGCCGCGTCGGCTATCATTGCGGCACTGTGTCCCAAGACGCCCGCCAGGAACTTAAAGGTCAGGAGCACCAGATTTCCGATGCTCCCGACCAATGTTACTTTCATCAGTTCTTTTTCCCTATTCACTGAATAAAAACAGTAAAAGACGGATATTAATAATGATACAGATAACGGTCGTTCTCCTGAGGGTTAGTAGGATTGATATATCCGGAATACCTTCCGAAAACGGTTGCCTCGATTATACCCAGGTTGATTCCTTCCGGCCAGCCGGTGATGGTAAGCTTCACGTAACGGCACTGCCTTGGAGCGATGTCGTCGAAGGTGCAGTCAGCAATCTTTGTGTTGTTGGTCTGGTCCACCAGCATGAAGAAACTCTGACCATCCATTGAACCTTCAAGCTTATACGTGTAAACAGGAAGGCCTCCTGCAGGCATGAACATACCACCTCCCGTAGGGAATGACGGACGCGGAGCCGGATTGGCGGCAGGGCGGGCGCCGGCAGCGGGGCGGGCACTGCCCGCGGGAGCCGCTCCTGCAGGAGGAGCCATCCTTCCGCGCTCGTTGTTACCGAAGATTATGCGGAGACCGTCCACGTCAAACAGGTCTATCACGTTGATTCCGTCTGCAGTTGACAGGTCTATGATTACGCTGGGCTCCTTGTCGGACGGATCCGGTTTCCAGATTGTTCCGCTATAGTTGTCGAAGCCGTATGATACATAGAAGCCGGGCTGATCGGTGGTGCGGGGGGCTCCAGGCAGCCTTGAACGGCCTGCCTTGCCTATGGAGATAGGCAATGACCTGCCTGTACGGGTTCCCGGCTTGGCAAGTGGCGCGAGCTGGGGTGTTTCCGTAACTTCCACTGACATATTGCCGTAATCGTCGAAGACAATCTTGTCCATACCGATACGACGGCCGCCCATAGTCATTATGATGGTATAGAAAGCCCAGTAGTTTCCGTCAGGTCCAAGCACTATTGAACCGTGGGCCGGGCCCTGGACCAATCCCTCTTTCTTGCGCATAAGGGGATTGTTTCCTCCAAACGTATAAGGTCCCAGAGGAGAATCGGCAGTGTAGTATCCGGTAGCGTAACTCTGCCATTGTGTTCCGGAGCAAGAGTAGGCGCAATAGTAGATTCCGTTCCTCTTCATTACCCAGGGACCTTCTATCCAGGATACGTTCTGGTACTCGTTGGCCTCGCCGGAATGCTCGAACCAGTGGGTGGGGTTATATGCGAAAAGATGCGTAGGAGAGGAAACGAAACGGGTAAGGTCGTTCTTGTCCAGTTCCACTCCGTAGATTCCAGTACGGCCTCGTCCGGGCCAGAAGAGATACGGAGTATTGTCGTCATCTATGAACAGCATTGAGTCAAAAGGCACTTTCCAGCCCAGTTCGGGACCTCCGGTGTTCTTGAAGGGGCCCATGTCGTGGAAGGGTCCCAGAGGGGAATCTGATTCCCAGATGGTGATGTCGTTTCCGGTGAGATAGTACTTTCCGTTGTACTTATGTACGTCAGGAGCCGTTACGATTCCCGGGACATAGTGATATTCCCAGTTCAGCAGGTCTTTGGACAGCCATGCGCCTCCGCCGGTGCAGTACATATAATACGTTCCGTCATCATCCAGGAAGACAGAAACATCTCCTGAGGCTACGCCATCCTCGCCCACGGGCATAGGGAGAGGATTGCAGTACCTCTGGGCGAATGCGGCAGCTCCTATGAGGAGCGCTGCCGCCGAGAGAATTATGGATCTGATTTTCATATTTCAATACTAGTATTTGAAGAGGTAACGGTCGTTCTCCTGAGGATTGGTAGGATTCATATATCCGGAATATTTGCCGAATACGGTAGCCTCTATCACGCCCAGTTCTGTTTCCTTGGGCCAGTCGGTGATGGTGAGCTTCACATATCGGCACTGCCTTGGAGCTACGTCCTCATAAATGACGTCGGCAGTCTTGGTGTTGGCGGTCTTGTCCAAGAGAGTATAGAAAGTCTTTCCGTCCATTGAGCCTTCCAGCTTATACTTATAAACCGGGAGAACGCGGCCGCCGCGGCCGCCGATGATGCCGCCGAATGCTCCGCGGCCTCCGTTGGAGAACAGTATCCTGAGTCCGTCCACGTCAAACAGGTCTATGACGTTGATGTCAACCGCAGGAGACAGGTCTATCATTATGTAAGGCTGCTTGTCGCTCGGATCCGGTTTCCAGCAGGTACCGGCAAAGTCGTCCAGGGCGTATGATGCAAAGAAGCCAGGCTGCTCTGATGAGAAACTTCCGCGGGAAGCCTTGTTGACAGACAGCTGTACGGATTTCCTGCCGGTCTCGGGCTTGCCCAAAGGAGCAGGCTGAGGGGTCTCGGTAACCTGTACCGACATATTGCCAAGCTCGTCGAACACTATCTTGTCCATACCTATCTTGCGGCTTCCGAACTGGCCGCCCAGTACGATTGTATAGAATGCCCAGTAGTTTCCGTCAGGGCCCTTGATGATACTTCCGTGGGAAGGTCCGGTCACAATGCCGTCGGTCTTGCGGAGCAGAGGGTTGTTGCCTCCGTATGTATAAGGTCCGAGAGGAGAGGTTGCGGTGTAGTAACCGGCAGCATAGCTCTTCCACTCTGTACCGGAGCAGGAGTAGGCGCAGTAGTAGATTCCGTCTCTCTTTACCACCCACGGACCTTCTATCCAGGCTACATTCTGGTACTCGTTGTGCTCTCCCATATGCTCGAACCAGTGCAGGGGGTTGTAGTTGAAGAGATGGGTAGGAGAAGATACGAACCTGGTAAGGTCGTTCTTGTCAAGCTCCACGCCGTAGATACCGGTACGGCCGCGTCCGGGCCAGAACAGGTAAGGTGTGTTGTCATCGTCTATGAACAGCATTGAATCGAACGGAACTTTCCAGCCCAGTTCAGGGCCTCCGGTGTTCTTGAAGGGTCCCATATCGTGGAACGGGCCGAGAGGGGTGTCGCCTTCCCATATGGTGATGTCATTACCTGTCAGGTAATACTTTCCGTTGTACTTGTGTACGTCAGGGGCGATAGGCACGTTGTCTACCGGATGATACTCCCAGTTCAGGAGGTCCGTGGACACCCAGGCACCGCCTCCGGTACAATACATATAGTACTTGCCTTCGTCATAGAAAACTGAAACGTCTCCGCTTGCATTGCCCTTTTCTCCGATGGGCATAGGCAGCGGATTACAGTAACGCTGTGCTCCAGCAACCACGTAGAGGAACATCGCGGCCACTGTAATGATTATAGTTCGTATTTTCATAAGTATTGGTTTGAAGTTATTAGCATAAAAATAATTATTAAAAATAACTTCTACAAAATATTTCACATATTTCCCGTACTTATAAAATTTATTATATTAGCATAAAATATATCTACCCGGCTTATGAAGAAATATTCTCTCTTGTTCTTTTCAATTGTCGCAGCCGCATCCCTGGCGGTTTCCTGCGCTTCCAACAGCGGAAGCAAGGTTGCCGAGGGCGACGGACAGATCCTGTTTTACGGTGATGACATAGCAGTCGCACAGACCAAGTACGGAAAGGTCCGCGGATTCATCCTCAGGGATATCTACACCTTCAAGGGAATCCCCTACGGAGCATCCACCGCAGGTGAGAACCGCTTCATGCCTCCGGTTCCCCCGGAGCCGTGGGAGGGAGTGCGCAACGCCCTCAACTATGGAGATTCCGCACCGCAGGTGATAGGCTATCCACGTACGCCAGAATCGGCCTCTTTCTTCACGGACGCATGGAACTACGACGTAATCAGCGAAGACTGCCTGAGACTTAACGTCTGGACTCCCGGCCTTGACAATACTAAGCGCCCTGTTATAGTATGGCTGCATGGAGGCGGATTCTCCAGCGGCAATGCAATCGAACAGGATGGCTACGGCGGAGAAAACCTTGCCCGCTACGGAGACGTAGTTTTCTGCTCCGTCAACCACCGCCTCAACTGTTTCGGTTACACTGACTTCGCAAAGGTAGGCGGAGAGAAGTACCTGCATTCCGGCAACGTTGGAATGCTTGACATCGTGGCCGCGCTCCAGTGGATTCACGACAATATCGCCAACTTCGGAGGAGACCCCGGGAACGTTACCGTAATTGGTCAGTCCGGCGGTGGCTCCAAGGTGAGCATGATTGCCGCGATGCCAGCCGCCAAGGGCCTGGTCCACAAGGGAGTGGCCTTGTCCGGCAATTCCATCCAGGGTGCTGACAAGGCAGCGGCTGAAGCCCTTGGGGAATACATCCTCAAGGAGGCGGGACTCAAGCCTTCCGAAATCGACAAGCTTCAGCAGATGCCTTGGGAAGAGTACTATGCGCTGGCCAACCGCGCCAGCCGCAAGTTTGCCTCAGAGACAGGAGCACGCGCAGGTTTCAACCCTGTTTCCGACGGAATTGACCTGCCCCTGCACTTCTTCGATCCAAACGATCCTTCCGTCCCTGACATCCCCATGCTGTACTGCACCGTATTCAACGAGCAGAACCCCAACCGCGAGAACGCGGACCTCGAGGACATCACCCTGGACGGCGTGGTGGAACAGCTGTCGTCCCGCTACGGCGACAAGACAAAAGAGATCGTGGAGGCCTATAACAAGACCTTCCCCGGAAGGCGTCCCATTGAGATATGGGCCCTCCTCACCGGAGTCCGCACCAACGTGGTACGCTCCGCCAACGCCAAAGTGCAGCAGAAGTCGCCCGTCTATATGGCCTGGTTCGGCTGGCAGCCGCCTCTGTTCGACGGCCGCATGCGCTCTTTCCACTGCCTGGACATCTGTTTCTGGCTGCACAACACTGACGTGATGCTAACCCATACCGGCGGCGGCAAGCGCCCTCGCGCCCTTTCGGACAAGATGTCCGATGCCCTGGTTGCCTTCATGCGAACCGGCAACCCCAATACCAAGTCCCTGCCTTTCTGGCCCGAATATACGGCCGAAAATGGCGAAGTAATGGTTCTTGACGACATCTCCGAGGTTCAGAACGACCCTGACCGCGAGTGCCGCTCTCTCATTGAAAACATTGGAAGATAATATTATGAAAAAAGCATTGTTCATCGGCGGCACCGGTACCATCAGCACCGCCATCACAAAAAGGATAGCCTCAATGCCGGATTGGGAGCTGTACCTGATCAACCGCGGAAACCGCAGCAGGGTCGTCCCTGAGAACGTAAAGCTCATCCTGGCCGACATAAACGACGAAGAAGACGTCGCCCTCAAGCTGGAAGGCCTGGAGTTTGACTGCGTATGCGATTTCATCGGCTTCGTACCCGCCCAGGTGGAGCGCGACTATCGCCTTTTCAAGGGCAAGACAAAGCAGTATATGTACATCAGCTCGGCATCCGCCTACCAGAAGCCGGCCACTGACTACATCATCACCGAGGAGACTCCCCTGGAAAACCCGTTCTGGCAATATTCCCGTGACAAGATTGCCTGCGAGGCCTTCCTTATGGAGAAATACCGCAACGAGGGCTTCCCCGTAACGATAATCCGCCCTACATACACTTATGACGAGCGCAGCGTCCCCCTGAGCGTCAACGGAAACAACGGCTCCTGGCAGGTTCTGGAGCGTATGCTGCAAGGCAAGAAAGTCATAATACAGGGAGACGGATCCACCCTTTGGACAATGACCCACAACAGCGACTTCGCAAAGGGATTCACAGGCCTTATGGGCAACGAGAAGGCAATCGGCGAGGCCGTCCAGATTACCTCTGACGAGACCCTTACCTGGACCCAGATATACCAGTGCGTAGCCGATGCTCTCGGAGTTGAACTGAAGCCGTACTACATCTCATCCTGGTATCTCGCTGAGATAGCCCCTCAGTTTGACTTCAGGGGCAACCTGCTGGGTGACAAGACCTTCTGTGTGGTGTTCGACAATTCCAAACTAAAGAGTCTCGTGCCTGACTTCAAGCCGGAAGTTCCGTTTGCAGAAGGCATCAAGCGTACTGTGGACTATATCAACGAGCATCCTCAACTCAAGCGTCCGGATCCCGAATTCGACGCCTGGTGCGACAACATCATTGAGAAACTGGAAGCCTTGAAGTGAGTTGCTTCGACACATGTTTTTTTGAGCGTTACGCCCACCAGACCCTCATGAGGTTTCTGGGTAGGGAGTATGACGATCTTATAAACAGGGACCGTCCGGACCTTCAGTCTCCGGACGGTTTTTCCTTCGGCATTGAAGTTACCCGCGCAATGGAAGAGACGCAGGCCGCGGCCGAACAACTTTTGGACAACATGTCCGGCCTTACCAACATGAGGGTGGAAGAAGACGACCTGGAGCGTTTCATCCTCAACGGATACACCTACGGCCTGGACCTGGGCCGGGTGCTGAGCCCTCGCGAGTCCCGGTACTGGTCCATGGCCCTCCCGATGAAACGCATTCTCGAGAGCAAGGTATCCAAACTGACCAGCGGATTCTACGGAGACTTCGAGCGCAACGGGCTCTATGTCTTCTGCAAGGACGACATTGGCGTGGCAGACATAATAGGCGCCTACCGCAGGGTGATGGAACTCCAGAAATACAGCGAGCGGAAATACAACTACCTTTACCTGTCAGAAGTCAACTGCCTCCACGTCTGCAACCTAAGCGAGCGTATCTCGGACACCTACAGAGTATCCAGCTACGATATCTCGCTTGAAGAGCGGCGCGAAATCTACAGCGCCGCCCTCGCATTGTAGAAGACTTGCATCACCCTTTCTGGGTGAGCATTACTTGATATTTGCCTTTTTTGCGTATTCGAACAGGGCCGTGGGAAGATGGCAGTATCCCTCCGGATTCTTCTCCAGATAATCCTGATGATACTCCTCCGCTCCATAGAAATTCTTCAAAGGCTCCAGCTCCACAGCCAGGGGTGCACCGACCTTTTCCTGTTCTTTAAGGAATACTTCCTCTATTGTCGGGAGGTCCCCCGGATCAGAATAGTATATGCCGGTGCGGTATCGCGTGCCTTCATCCTCTCCCTGCCTGTTCAAGCTTAGAGGATCTATGGCCTTGAAATAGAGTTCGATGAGAAGCTTGAGAGGAAGCACCTGCGGATCATATTGCACGCGCACGGCTTCAGCGAATCCGGTGGTATCGGTATAGACTTCCTTATACGTGGGGTTTACGCCCTGCCCGTTTGCAAAACCGGTACAGGTATCCAACACCCCGTTTATCATCTTGAGATAGTGCTCGGTTCCCCAGAAACACCCGCCTGCGAGAACTATTTCCTTACGTTTTTCCATTAAATACAAATATAGCAAAATGATTATATTTGCAATGATATGCAGATCAGCCTCATATTCGCAGCATTGCTGCCCAGCTTAATCCTGCTGGGTTATGTCCTCTATCAGGACAGGAAAAGGCCCGAGCCTCCAAGGCTGCTCCTGAGGGCCTTCGTACTGGGAATGGCTTCCACCGTCCTGTCCACTTTCATATCCACTCCCCTGGCTTCGCTGGGAGTGTTCTCGTGCGAGCCCCAAGGCATCATCGGAAACCTGCGCCTCGCCCTTTTCGGCGCCGCCATCCCAGAGGAATGCGCAAAGCTCTTCCTGCTCTGGACCATACTCAGGAACAACCCCTATTTCGACGAGCACTTCGACGGAATAGTCTACGCCGTCTGCGTGGGGATGGGATTCGCATTCGTCGAGAACGTCGGCTATCTGTGCAATGCGGGAGATATGTGGGTACACGCCGGCATAGCCCGTGGAATCATCAGCGTACCGGGGCATTACGCCTTTGCTGTGCTGATGGGATATCATTATTCTTATGCTCATTTCGAGCCCGACCAGAGGGACCTGCACCGCATCCTGACGCTGGCCGCGCCCATCACGGCCCACGCAGTATTCGACTGGATCCTTATGGTATCCGACGCCTCCGGACATCCCGTGGTATCAGGCATCCTTTCAATTATATTCCTCATTGGGTTCGTCCAGTTGCAGAAAATGGGAAGGGCAGACATACGTTCCCATCTGACCAAAGACGACAACAGGTTCATTTAATAGAAAAAAGGAGGAGCCGTAAGCCGGTTTCTGTTTTTGATTCTGCCATTTATCTTCGCAACCTACCCCCTGGCATCGGACGGGCAGCCCTCATCTGCCAGTATATTTGGTCTTGCAGGTCCCGGTGCCGTACCCGCACTGTGTCGCCACAGCACGTCGTGAGCTCTTGCCTCGCGTTTTCACCCTTGGCCTAAAGGCCGGTCGTTTTCTGTTACGGCATACAAGAGGTTACCCCCTTCTGCGCTTTCCGCAGCGGATCGCCCTGTCCTGTCCGGACTTTCCTCCCTTGCGGGCGGCAGAACGCTCCTCCTTATAATTGTGCGGCAAATATCGCAAAAAAAGAAAAAATTGCATAAATTTGTTAGACAGATGTACTGATTCCGGCCTATGTATGCCAAAAGACTTATATTCATAGCCTTGGCCCTGGCGATTCTGGTATCCTGCCAGGGAAAGGTTAAAAAATACCGCCTCGACGTGGTACAGGAGTATCCTCACGATACTTCGTCATATACCCAGGGGCTGTTCTTTCACGACGGTACACTGTACGAGAGCACAGGGCAGATAGGCGAATCCACAATGCGCATCGTAGACCTTCAGAGCGGCAAGCCCCTCCGCAAGCTCTCATTCGATTACAATTACTTCATAGAAGGCTCTGTAATACTGGACGACGAACTTTACATCCTATCCTGGCTCAACAAAGTGGCTTTCATATACGACGCCAAAACCCTGGAATACAAAGAGACATATTCATATCCGAGGGAAGGTTGGGGTCTCACTACCGACGGAAAGAACCTCATAGCTTCCGACGGCAGTTCCACCCTGTACTTCCTTGACAACCGTTTCAACGTGCAGAAAACGGTAAGGGTTACCAATGACGGCAAGCCTGTAAGGCTGCTTAACGAACTGGAGTGGATTGACGGAAAGATCTGGGCCAACATCTACACTACGGACAATATAGCCATAATCAATCCCAAGACAGGAGCCGTAGAAGGCATGATAGACTGCTCCGGGCTGCTGGACAGGAAACTTCGCACTGCCAAGACGGACGTACTCAACGGTATAGCCTTCAACCCCGCCGACGGCAAGATTTACCTGACCGGCAAGTACTGGCCCAGGATGTTTGAGATTAAACTTAAGGAAACCAAATAGTAACACACTTCTAATTAACTCTATTATGAAAAAGTATTTTGCTGAATTCATCGGAACAATGGTGCTGACCCTCATGGGTTGCGGCACTGCTGTCTTCCTGGGCTGCGGCACTTCTGCAGGCGTAGTAGGTACCGCCATCGCTTTCGGTCTCTCCGTAGTTGCCATGGCTTACACCATCGGTGAGGTCTCAGGTTGCCACATCAACCCCGCCATCACTTTCGCAGTAGCTCTGTCAGGCCGTATGACCTGGAAGGATGCTTGTGGATACTGGATCGGCCAGTTCCTCGGCAGTATCTTCGGAGCTTTCCTTCTTTGGGCAATCATCGCAGCTACCGGAGCACCGGGAGCAATGGGTGATCCTGCAGGAATGGGTGCAAACGGTGTTGCAAACGCCGGAGGCGCAATGGGAGCCTGCCTCGTAGAGATCATCGCTACTTGCGTATTCGTATTCGTAGTTCTTGGAGCCACCGATTCTAAATATGGCGCAGGCAAGCCTGCAGGCATTGCAATCGGTCTTTCCCTGATACTCGTGCACCTGGTATGCATCAATCTGACCGGCACATCAGTAAACCCTGCCCGCAGCTTCGGACCCGCCCTCTTCGCAGGTGGCGCCGCACTCAAGGACGTATGGGTATTCATCGTAGCACCTCTCATCGGAGGAGCTTGCGCTGCAGGTCTCTGGAAATGCATCGCCTGCTGCAAGAAATGCAAGGAGGAGGCATAATAATCCGACTTCCCAATAAAAAATCCGGCCCTTGTGAGCCGGATTTTTTATTGCTTGTCCTCTGTCTTTTCTTTCCTGCGGCGAAGCCTCGGAAGACGGAGACGCCAGCGGCGGCGAACCTTGTCGCGACGGTCCTGCCACTTCTTCTCAAGCCTTTCTTCTATATCTGCTTTTATTTCAGGGAAACGTTCGCGAAGTTTCTCTACGTTCTCCTTGATAAAGGATTTCACGTGACGGGACTTCTTGTCGTCGAACATATCGTCGAAATTGACCATGATGCCAGTCTCGTAAACGTTGGCCAGTTCGTCGTTGAAGCAGGTGCCAAACATCTTCATTGTCGGGGAGACGTTCATATAGGAGTTTACGAGAGGCGGTATGGCCGTACCCAGCCTGAGCACGGCGTCCTTGAGGTTGCGGTAGTCAGTCTTCAGGTCATCGTCCTTGAGGATCAGGTTCATTATCCTCGGGTCGCCTTCCGGCATTATGAGGTCGTACGGGCGGGCGAGTTCCTCCTTGTCCCCGAAGTGTTTCCAAAGGAAATAGAGGATAAGGTTGCGGGCGGACGCGTCGTATGAAGGATACATCGTCATCTTTCCTACAAGATACATTATGCTGGGATGCTGCAGGATAACCGCAGTGATGCCGTCCCACAGGTTATCCATCGAGAATATAGCCTTGGCTCCCGCCTTGGAACTCTGATACTCCGGTGCCACGAAAGAACGTCCAAGTTCCATCGTATGCGGCAGGTAATGCTTTATGAACTCGTCTGAATAATGGAAAAGGTGGGTGGAAGTGATGTTTGGCTGCCCATTTTCCAGGAAGGTGACATCGGTGCCGAAAATATAGCGGTAGCCGCCCAGGATGGCTTCGGCTTCAGGATCCCAGACCACTATCTGACGGTAGGGGTTCTCCATCTTGTCAAAGTCGTCCAGGTCAAGTGCAAGGCCGGTGGAGCCTCCCGCCTGACGGAAGGCTTCTTCGCGCAGGCGTCCAATCTCAGTTACGACATTAGGGGAATCGTGCCAGGTAACCACATAAATCTCATTCCCTCCCTTGTTGGTGTCCCGGAGTTTCTTTTCGGGGGTGAGTTCCGCCTTGAGCAGCTTCTTGTCTACGGGATCTATGATCTTTTCCATATGGTTAGATTTTATAAGCCTCTTCCCTGACCCACTGGGCCCACTGCTGGGCGGACCTGGAAGAGTCAAAATGGGAATATGGTATAGGTTTTCCGAACTTTACGGTATAAGTACTGCCTTGTGCCTTGAACATCTCGTCAGGAAGGAAAAGCATGGTCAGGTTGGCCTTTATGCCAATCTTCTTGAAGAAGATGTCACGGTTGTAGAACTTTTTGGAGTTCTGGCCGATGAAATGAACAGGGACAATGTCTCTCTTTGTCTCCACGCTCTTGGTAATGAAAGACTTGGACCAGGCTACATCCTGGATTACTCCGTCTATCTTGCGGGAGCACTTCCCTGCCGGGAATACTATCATCTGGTTGTCGGACTCGTATGCCTCCGAAATGAGGCGGGGCAGGTTCCTGCTCTGTCCCCCTACCTTGTTAATGGGAACGCAAATGGGCGCCAGGCCCTTTAGGTTCATCAGGATATCGTTTACAAGATACTTGACCTTTCCGTCGAAAGCCTTGCCCAGGACCATCCCCAAAGTTACGCCGTCGATACCGCCCAGAGGGTGGTTGGATGCGAACGTGTAAAGGGTATTTCCGCTGGTATCCAGGTTCTCCAGACCTTCTACGTTAACTTTTACATCTATGTAGTCCAAGGTCTTCTCGCAGAACTCCACGCCCTCGTATCCTTGAACGAGGAATGCGTTAATCTTGTCAAGATGAATGATTCTCTTGAGCAGGCTTATGGCAAAAGCGGGTATTTTCTTGTTACCTGCCTTAGATTTGACTATCGCATCCAGATCGATAGCCATAGACTGGTTTTCAGACATTGGTTCAGTTTCAGTTACTTTTACAAATATATGGAAAAATCTTATATTTGCACAGCTTTCAAAAAAGCGTCCGTATGAAATTGTTCGGCAAGAAATACGACATAGCAGTCATAGGTTACGGCAGCTGGGCCACCGCCCTTGCAGGCCTCTTAACGGGCAAGGGAAAGAGTGTGATATGGCATATCCGCAACCTGGACATCCTGGAAACGGTGCGTTCAGAAGGCATCAATCCCAAGTATCTTTCAGAACTGGAACTCAATACCAAGTTCATAGAAGTCTCTGCTGACATTAACGCCGTGGTGGACAACGCCGACACAGTTCTGGTTGCAGTCCCCGCCGCTTACCTGAAGTCTTTCCTGGAGCCGCTGAAGATATCCCTTTCCGACAAGTTCATCATTTCCGCTACCAAGGGCCTCATACCGGGAGAGAACATGAGCGTATCGGAGTACCTTACCTCAACCTACAAGCTTGAAAAAGGCAGCATCTGCGTCATTTCAGGCCCGTCCCACGCCGAGGAAGTCTCCCGAGGCAAGATGTGCTTCCTGACTGCCGCAGGCGAAGACAAAGAAAAGACCCTGAAAGCCGCGGAACTGTTCTCCACCCGCTCCCTCAACTTCAACTACTGCGACGACGTCGCCGGAATTGAATACTCCGCCGTCCTCAAGAACGTATACGGCATCGCAGCCGGAATCGCCCTGGGCCTCGGTTACGGAGACAATTTCCTGGCCGTCCTGGTATCCCAGTGTGCCGGGGAGATAAAGCAATTCCTTGAGAAAGCCTTCCCCGCTGAGCGCAACTGCCTGGACCGCAAGTATATGGCAGACCTTATGGTTACGTGCTACTCGCCTTACAGCCGCAACCGCCGCCTGGGGAACCTCATTGGACGCGGATGTACCGTCAGGGACGCCCTCAACGAACTTACAATGATTGCAGAGGGCTATTTCGCAGCCTCCGGCATAAAACAAATCTGCGACGAACGCAACCTTCAGCTGCCCGTCGCAGATATGGTCTATAAAGTCCTTTACCAGAACATGAATGCCAGGAAGGCTATGCTGAACCTGGCGTCAAAGTTTTAGCTGAGCCCTGATCTTCTGCCTGAGTCCGGGAGACAGGGAGATAGGATGGATCTTGTCGCTCTGGTCAAGCCATTCCATTGCCAGGTTGTAATCCTCTACCATATAGCATCCTACTGCCATATTGTAGGCGGCGCAAGCCTTCTGCTCCACGTTGGAAGTGCTGGATATGATGTTCATCCACTGGTTCATTGCATCTTCCCACTTGGAGTCGGCGGCGTTTATCAGGGCGGAAATCCATTCGTCTGAATAATCGTAATAGATCAGGGAATAATACTCCTTGCGCACGTCCCTGGCAAACATTCCTGCCACATTGGTTCCGAAAGATGCTACTGATGTCTGGAGATTTGCGTTGTTGAGGAACTTCCTGTTAAGGGTAATGGCAATGACCGAGTCTCTCTTCCTGTCAAGTCCGTCATAAACATAGAGGTAAGAGGATGCCTGGACGGAATCACGCGCAGAGGTGAGCCTGGGGCTGTCGAAGAGGAACAAGACGTCTGCGTCCGTGGCCATCATCAGGCTTATCAGGGAATCCTTGGAATGATAGACTCCCCTGGGATTCTTTGGAACGCTGATTACGGGAACCGCCTCTTCGGAGTTGAAATACTGGCGCTCCAGTCCTTTGGCAAAGCCGCTTGCGAGGCTGTAGACATAGGTGGTATCCTGTCTGTTTCCGTCATTCAGGTAGACCACGCTCATGGTCTTGTTATCCAGGACGAATCCTGCTTCGCCGGGATAATGCATATCATAGAGCAGCGAATAGGCCTGCGGTGCGCAGGAGCCCAGCACTGCTGTCGCTAGAACTAGAAGAATAATGCGTTTCATAGTAATTCTGCCGTCAAATCATATTCATCTGCGCCAGTTATGCGCACATTCACGAACTGGCCCTTTTCCAAAGGACGGAGGCTGCTGAGAAGTATTTCTCCGTCAACTTCCGGACTCTCGAAACGGCTTCTGCAAATATACACACCATTGGCGAAATCATCAATCATAACTTTCTCTTCGGTCCCCACCCTGCTCCTGTTGAAAGCGAGGGAGATGTCTTTCTGGACCATCATAAGCTCTTCCAGGCGGCGCTGCTTAACTTCCTGAGGAACTTCGTCCGTGAAGTGCTCCGCGCCGTATGTGCCTTCCTCCTCTGAATAAGTGAAGGCTCCCAGGCGCTCGAAGCGGGCCTCCCTCACAAAATCCAACAGTTCCTGAAACTCAGCCTCCCCTTCTCCCGGATGGCCCACTATCAAAGTCGTTCGCAGCACTACGCCAGGTACTTTTTCCCGCATTGCCTTAATCAGGCGACGGGTCCCCTCCGAGTCTATATGGCGGCGCATCTTACTCAGGACGCCGTCAGAAATATGCTGGAGAGGAATGTCCATATACTTGCAAACCTTGGGGTTGGAAGCCATCTGGTCCAGCACGTCCTGGGGAAAGTCGGCCGGGTACGAATAATGTATCCTCAGCCACTCTATTCCCTGAACTTCCGAAAGAGATTGCAACAAGTCTGCCAAAGCGCGACGTCCATATATGTCCAGTCCGTACCAGGTAGTGTCCTGGGCAATCAGGATAAGTTCCTTTACGCCCTGCGCGGCCAGCATCTGCGCTTCGCGGACGAGGGTTTCAACAGGTACGCTGCGATGAGGCCCCCTGATATGGGGTATCGCGCAGTACGAGCAGCGGCGGTCGCAACCCTCCGAAATCTTCAGGTAGGCGTAGCCAGATCCCTTGCCCTGGAGAAGGCGCTCGACTCCGAAGTCCGGGCCCGGGACCGCTCCGAGGGCCCTGGCCACGGGTGCGAGGTCACGCGCGCCGAACCATCCGTCCACCTCCGGGATGAGTGAAGGCAGGTCCGAGGCATAGCGCTGCGACAGGCAACCGAAGACAATGAGCGAACCTACGCGGCCCTGCCCTTTGAGGGCGGCCGCAGAAAGGATGGCCTGAACGGATTCTTCCTTGGCGTCGCCTATGAATCCGCAGGTGTTAAGGAGCAGATAATCTACATAAGGAGGGTCCGAGTCTTCCGGGAACACCTTGAAGTCTTTCTGCAGAAGGCCTAGAAGGTGCTCGGTATCCACGGTGTTCTTGGAACAGCCGAGGGTTATGACGCGGACCGACTTCTCAGGCATTTGACTCCTCTTCCTCTACAAAGTCCAGGGATGCATACTTGGCCAGCTGGTTGTACCAGTCGAGGACTTTCTTCATATGGGAGACATAGAAGCGGTCCTGGTCGTAGTCGGGCACGGCTTTCTGGAATATGGCCTTGAGCTCGGCGTCATTTGGTTTCTCGGGACCCGGCTTGCCGTTATAAAGCTTGCCCAGGCTGAGGAATACTTCCTTCAGCTTGATCTCTCCCGAAGCGGCGAAGATGGATATGTCCGCCAGGGTGGTTATGCGGCTCTTGAGGTCCAGCATAGTCCTTTTCTTGTCGGAAAGGGCCTCGGCGATGACGCCGCTGCGGGCCTGAGCCAGGTATAAGAACAATCCGCTCTTTCCGGAGACGGAAAGTATTTTGGTCAAATCAGTTTTCATCTTTATCTGTCAGTTTGTCTTTAATTTTTTCCATTGCCTTGTCGACCTTCTTGTACAGGGTCGGTATGTCAGAGCCGTTGAGGATGACAGCATCCACCCGCCTGCGGTCGAAACGCTGAGCCTTCATCCTCTGCCGGACAGTCTTTGCGTTTATATTGTCCCTGCGCGCCGCTCTTTCCACGCGCAGGAAGTTCGGAGCCTTCACAAGGATCACGGCGTCCGCCAAATCGTGGAAAAGCGGCTTTTCCAGGAATATGGCCGACTCCATAACCACGAAAGGGGCCTCCTTGATGCGGTCGTCCCGCCAGCGGACGAAGTCTTCGTATACCATAGGATGGACTATCTCCTCCACCTTGGCCAGCTTGGACTTGTCGCCGAAAATGATGGATCCCAGTTTCTTGCGGTCCAGGACCCCGTCCTGGTCAGTCACGGATTCACCGAGGGCCTCTTCTATATCCATCACTACCAAGGGGTTTTCGTAATACAGGGCCTTGGTGCGGGAATCGCAGTCATAGACCGGTATGCCCTTGGAGGAGAGATACCGCGCCACGACGGTCTTTCCGCTGCCTATGCCCCCTGTAATAACCAATGTTTTCACTACTAACTTCCTTTATTGTTCTTCCACGCACTCTATTATCTGCGGCTCCACGGTGTAGTCTATTACCGATGACGGCAGGCCCGACACGCGGGCCACGCAACGGCCGTTGATAGATTGTGCGAATTCTTCATAGTCTACATACAGGCTGACGCTCCTGGTGGGGTCTGCGGAAAGCGGGAAAATGCACTTGAACACCACTTTGGCCGTAGACGGGTAAACTGACAGGAACTTGTCTGCCGGAAGGTTTATAACTTCTATGCGGATTTCGGAACTGACCTCCACATAACGGGTCACCTGGAGAGAATAGCTGACGCCCTGTTCAGATGCCCTGAGGCCGGCAGGCACGTCCAGTCCTATCTCTCCCTGGGCATCGTTTTTCAGGTTCCTCAGTTCCAGCGGCCTGGTGAAGACCCTGTCGATGCTCTCGAGGTAATTGGGGTCTCCGTACAGCATCACTGAATCGGGAGAGAACTGGACGCTCCCTATGGACGTGTACTGAGGCCTGAAGCTGGTGATGAGCCTTGGAGACACCGGCACTTTCTTGTAGTCCTCCGCCGAGAACCTGAAAATTGCGTTCTGGGTCACGAAAGACTCAAGCTGGACGTCCTCCCCGAAAATCTCGGGCACATAGGACGCCAGGGCATTGGAAGAAAGGTAATAAGTGTCGTTGTCGCCTTTGGTGAATTCGTCGGGATTGAAGAAGACCTTTACGGTCTTGTCCTGGTTGCGGCCGCTTTTCAGGAGCTTGAATCCCGTTGCCCTGCACCTGGCAGTTATGACTGCCGTATTTGAAGATTCCGCCGCCCTGCCCTGGATGTTGCTCACGGCCGTAACCGTGACATTCATTATGGCCGAGTAGCGCAGCGTAAGGTTGTGCACCAGCCATATGCCTAAAGCAAGCGTAAGGGACAGCAGGAAAACTACCAGGTCCCTTACGTCTATGTGCAATCGTTCCAGGAAACGGGGCTGAATCTTATTGGGCATTATTCTGGTTCTGTGCCGAGAAGTCCTTCTGGATGCAGCTCTTGTCCACCCTGATCTTGACGTCTCCGTCAACCTTCAGGAGGATTGTCCTCTCCTCTATTTCAGCGACTGTTCCGTAGATGCCGCCATTAGTGATGACCTTGTCGCCTTTCTTGAGGGAAGAACGGAAGGCTTCGAGTTCTTTCTGCTGCTTGCGCTGAGGTCTGATCATGAAAAGCCACATGATGACGAACAGCAGGAGGAACATGATCCAGATTGAGGCGCCGCCTGCGGCAGGATTTGCTTGTAAAAGTGTAATCATATCTAAATGTTTTTAGTTAGTTTTTCTTTCAGGAGCTTGTCCAGAAGGCTGTTCACGAATGAACTGCTCTTGCGGGTGCTGTAGTACTTGGTAATCTCCACGTATTCGTTTATGGTTATTCGCACGTCTATGCCGGAACCGAATTTCTCCTGCTCGGCCAGACCCAGGGCTATAAGGCAGACGTCGGTGGTGAACAGCCTGTCCTTGTCCCACTGGGGCACGCACTCTGAAACCATCTGGAAATAGCGCGGATATCCTGCAACTGCAGTCTCCAGCAGTCCGTAAACGAACTGTGAGTCCGACAGCTTGGTACCGGCGCCGCCGTTCATATCGCTCATGAACAGCTGGGGATAAGTCCAGCGTCCTGTGACGCACATCTGGTCCAGCGAGCGGCAGCAGCAGGTGAGCGAATAGGCAAGGTCGTCATTCCAGTATATGGACAGGTCTTCCAGGATAGCCTCCAGCGAGGCGTCGTCCACCAGTTCCCTTTCGAATATCTTGGTGAAGAGGGCTGCGTCCTCCTTCAAGGAATTGCCGGGGGCGTTCATATATGATACGAAATAGTCCCTCTCGCGAACGGTCTCGTACAACTGGCGCAGGAATACGTCGTACTGTTCCCAGCTCAGTTTCTTCCTGGAAAGGAGTTTCTGGAAATCAGGGTCTGCCTGCAACGCCGACGCAAGGGCGTTGGAAGCGAATTTCATATTGGGGAACCTTTCCTGGTCCGTGGGGTTGAACTTGTTCCTGGCAGATTCTATGCGGCTGAGGGCCTCGGAGGTCAGAGCCGGTATCAGGGCCATCATCAGAAGATACAGATCCCTGGTGGCCTCGCACGAGACCTCAAGTTGCTTGCGGGCCTCTTTCAAGTCCATTGTCGGATTTTCCGCATAGCTGTAAAGGGTCTTGAACGCCTTTATCCTGAGGATTCTTCTATTGAGCATGATTTCAACGAAAATTATATGCAAATATAATAAGAGAATCGGGGAAAAATTCTATTTTTGTGAATAGATGTAAATCTACAACAATATGTACAGAGAGGATTACGACCGGAACTTCGTTCCGGATGGGGGTACGGATGATGTATATTCTAAACCCGTCAGGGCTGGCAAGCGCACATATTTCTTCGATGTGAAATCCACCCGGGGCAACGACGATTTTTACATTACCATTACGGAAAGCAAGAGAAAGCAGGGCCGGGACGGAAGCTTCACCTATGACAAGCACAAGATCTTCCTTTACAAAGAAGATTTCGAGAAGTTCGCTGAGGGCCTTCAGGACGCCGTAAACTACATCAAGGACAACTGCTTCGACGGAGAGATCCCCCAGAGGGAATACAAGGCTGAAGAAGCTGAAACTGGAGAATTCTAATACAGTTCCAATGCCTGGAATACTATTGAAAAACGTCACCGTCGACGGCTGTCAGCGGGATATTGTCATTGACGGTGGAAAGATCAGCCGCATCGTACAAGCCGGGGAATTCGAAAAGTCTTTCCCGACTTTCGGTTATGACGTGCTGGACTGCACTTCCCTAACCGCCATTCCCGGTTTCGTCAACAGCCATACCCACGCCGCAATGGCCCTTATGCGCGGAGTTGGCGAAGACATGCTTTTCCAGGACTGGATAAAGCGCATATGGGACATAGAAGCTGGTCTTCACAAGGACTTCGTATACTGGGGAACCAAGGTCGCCTGCCTTGAGATGATACGCACAGGCACCACCGTCTTCAACGACCAGTACTGGT
Source organism: Bacteroidales bacterium (assembly GCA_017437825.1). Classification (GTDB taxonomy): domain Bacteria; phylum Bacteroidota; class Bacteroidia; order Bacteroidales; family UBA932; genus Cryptobacteroides. The sequence continues at coordinate 13,275 of JAFRXC010000090.1, read as the reverse complement.
TCTCCTCCACCGCCCGCGAGGCAGCGGCCGAGATGGGGATCCTCCCCGCGGTTTCCTACATCTTCCTGGAAGGCGAAGGCCGGCCTGACGCCGAAACCCAGAAAGCCAAGTGCCAGAAGTGGTACGATGCATCCCTCGGATGGGGCGACAGCGCCATATTCACCGTCAGCGTCCATTCAGTCTATTCCGTAAGCGAGAGCCTCATAAAGTGGGCCGCGGAATTCGCCCGCGACCACGGCCTCAAGCTTCACATACACGTCTCCGAGACTTTGAAGGAAAACCAGGACTGCCAGGCCGCGCACGGCGGGCTCTCCCCCGTGGAATACCTCGACTCCCTGGGAGCGCTCTGGTCCGACGTCATAGCCGCCCACACCCTCTGGCTCAGCGACAATGACGTCCGCATCCTTGGCGGACACGGGGTCAGCTGCGTCCACAACATAAACTCCAACCTCAAGCTGTCTTCTGGCTACAAGTTCCGCTACACTGAGCTCAAGGAAGCCGGAGCCAACCTGTGCCTCGGCACCGACGGATGCGCGTCGTCCAACAACCTGGATATGCTGGAAGCGATGAAGACCTCAGCCATAGTTCAGAAAGCCTGGAGGGAAGACCCTTCGGTAATGCCGCTCGACGAGTTGATGGCAATGGCCACCGAAAACGGGGCCCGCGCCCTGGGACTTCAATCGGGACGCATAGAAGAAGGCCTCCGCGCCGACATCTGCCTGGTGGATACCCGCAGCAGTTTCTTCCTCTCCCCCGCCCCCTTCCTGGCCAATCTGGTATACTCTTCGCATTCGGACTGCATCAGGACGGTAATAGCCGGAGGAAAGATAGTTATGAAGGACAGGGTCATCCCCGGAGAAGAAGAAATCCTGGCCAACGCCGCAAAAGTTTTGACTCAACTCAAGAAATAATATGGACAATTCAAGAATGGAAAGGATACGCTCGGCAGCCCAGTCAGTAGCTGAAAGGCTTGAGGGCAGAGTGCCTCTGGTAGGAATAGTGCTGGGCAGCGGCCTGGGAGACCTTGCCGACAAGATCAAGGACCCGGTAGTCATCCCCTACAACACTATTCCGGAATTCCCGGTATCCACCGCAGTTGGCCACAAAGGCAACTTCATCGCGGGAAAGCTCGCGGGTAAATGCGTCATAGCTATGCAGGGACGCTTCCACTTTTACGAGGGATACCCGATGGAACTTCTGGCCCTTCCCATCAGGGTAATGAAGCTCCTTGGAATACAATACCTGTTCGTTTCAAACGCCGCCGGCGGAGCAAATCCCGATTTCAAGATAGGTGACATGGTCATAATCAAGGACCATATCAACAACCTCCCCAACCCGCTCATAGGGCAGAATCTGGAAGAGTTCGGCCCCAGGTTCCCGGACCTCACCTGCGCATACGACCTCGAGCTTCAGGACAAGGCAATGCAGCTGGGCGCCAAACTGGGCCTGAATCTTAAGAGGGGCGTCTACTTCGCCAGTTCGGGACCAACTTATGAGACCCCGGCAGAAGTCCGCTTCTACCGCGCCGTGGGCGCTGACATGCTGGGAATGTCCACAGTTCCCGAGGTAATCGTAGCAAGGCACTGCGGGCTCAGGGTATTCGGCGTGTCCGTGATTACCAACGTGGCCAACGTGGCCAACGAGCAGCAGACATACAACGACGCAGACGACGTGGTTGCCCAGGCAGGCCTCATCACGGACAAGATGTGCAAACTTTTCACTGAACTGATCAAAAAACTCTAGAATATGGTTTGGCTGATTTTCATACTGGTAATGGTAGCCAGCTACGTTGTCCAGGCTACCCTGTCGAGCAGGATCAACAAATACAGCAAGGTCGCAACCAACTTCACGGGCGCCCAGATAGCCCAGATGATGCTGGAGCAGAACGGCATCCACGATGTCAGCATAACCTGCATCAGCGGCACCCTTACAGACCACTACAACCCGCAGACCAAGACTGTCAACCTCAGTCAGGACGTTTATAACGGAAACAACCTGGCTGCGGCGGCAATAGCCGCACATGAGTGCGGACACGTCATCCAGCACGCTACAGGATACGCTCCTCTCAAGCTGCGCACCGCCGCGGTTCCGCTGGTCAGCTTCGCCAACAAGAGCGTACAGTGGATACTCCTCCTGGGTATCATGATCCTTCAGATCACCCCCGCCATGCTATGGCTCGGAATAGCCCTGTTCGCCCTGACAACCGCGTTCAGCTTCATCACCCTCCCCGTTGAGATCAACGCCAGCCAGAGGGCTGTAGCCTGGCTCAAGAGCGCGGACATAACTGATTCCACCACAGCCGCCTACGCGAGCGACGCCCTCAGATGGGCCGCCTACACTTACGTGATTGCGGCACTGGGATCACTTGCAACGCTACTTTACTACATAAGCATAGCACGCAGAAACTAATCACAAAATCTTAAGGATATGAAACTGTTGAAAGTCGTAGCCGCCACGATGACGGCCGTAATGCTCACCACTTCCTGCGGCGTTCTGGGACTTGGTTCCACAAAGAAGTCCAAAGGAGTAGGTCTGGGAGCCGCCCTCCTTGCACTCTATGCCGGATACAAACTTGCCGGAAAAGTGGACCTGGGCAACCTGGGCAACATAGTGAACCTTGCCAGCATCATCAACATCCTCAGGGGAAACGCCCTGGAGGGTGACAACACCGAACTTGTAGCAGGTCTCATAGAAGGAGCACAGAATACAATCAGCCCCAGCAACGCCGAGGCAATCGTAGGTCTTCTGGGACAGCTCTCCAACCTTGATCTGAACAAAGTGACCACTACCGCCAAATCCCTGACAAATTCAGCGACTCAGGAAGCGACTCAAGCGGCGGCGGCAACCCTTGCCGCGTCGCCCGAAGTGCAGTCAGCCCTGAATACGCTGAACAGCATATTCAGGCTGATGAACTGACGGGTGTGAGTTAATATTTTATTGCAGCTGGGAGATGAGGTAATTTCGTTTTGCTTCGTCTCCCAATGCTTTTGTAGGGTTGCAGGAAAGCTTGATGCAGGGATGCCATAACCTTTTCTCGGTTATGCGTCCGCTGGTAAGCTTGATGACGATATTCATAGGATCGGCACCCGTAACGTCGCAGGTGAGGAAGGTTCCCACACCGTACGAATCCTGGACGCGTCCAGCGCAATACTTGTGGATCTCTATGGCCTTGTCAATATTGAGACCGTTGGAATACACAACCTGCTTGGTTGCCGGATCTATTCCAAGTTCCTTGTATTTTGCTATGATCTTCTCTGTCTGTTCGAACTCGTCCCCACTGTCTACTCGAAGGCCCTTGTACATCATTGCCATCCGTTTTGACAGATTGGAGAAGAAGACCTTGTCGCCGAAGCAGTCGTAAAGGTAAATACCGTTGTCACCGTCATAGACGTCGGAGAACTTGCGCATCACGTTGTAATTGCACTCGAACAGGCCGCTCACGTTCTCCTCGAAGCTTATCAACTGGTGGGACATTGTTCCCAAAGGAACGAGGTCATACTTCATTGCCAGCCACACGTTGGAGGTTCCGGTGAACTTGCCGGGCCAGTCTGAACGGGATTTGGCCACCTGGTCCATAACCTTGATGACCATATCCTGGTGCTCGAAACTGAAACGCCTGCGGGTGCCCATATCGCCCAGGACGAGTCCTGCGGAGAGAATCTTCTCCGTCTTGGCTTTGGCACGCTCTTCTTCAAGTGCGGCGTCGTATTTTTCGAAGTCTCCGCGGAGCATATGCATAAGTTCCGAGATGGTGGAGAGCAGAGGCATCTCCCACATAATGGTGCTGAACCATTTGCCCTTCACCTTTATTGCAAGATGGCCCTCGGAATCCTGGCTTATGGACACTTCGGCCGGGTTGAAGCGGTAGCCTTTCAGATATGTGAAATACCAGAGCGGCAGGTAGATGCACTTGCGTTTCATGAAAGATACTTCCTCATCTGTTATCACGACATTCTTCATATTGTCCACCTGCTCCTGGAGCATTGCGGCAAAACCTTCAGGATAAACCTGGTTGTTTCGGTCTATGAACGAATACTCCACCTCCGCACGAGGATACTTTTCAAGGATATAATACTGACAAGTGAAAGTATATAAGTCGTTGTCGGTAAAATGGGTGATGATTTGACGCATCTTATTGTATATTAATATATTATAAATTATCTAACTCGGAGAGCCAAAGGCTGCTGAAAGCGTCCGAAGGCATAGGCCACGAACTCCTTGGAGACAAGCTTACGGAACCCACGCAAGGGCCCTCGGGGCTGCAGGAGCGCTTGAACTGATTGTTGAAGAAACGGCGTATGAAAGTGCGCAGGCAGGACTTGATGGCAGCCTCGTCATACTGGTAGTAGAAAGCCTGCCAGGCATCGCGGTAAATCTGCCTTGGAGTCTTGCCGCGCCTTACGAAGTGATACAGGAAGAAGTCGTGAAGCTCGTATGGGCCTATCACTTCCTCTGTCTTCTGGCCTATCTCGCCGTCTGCGCCAGGAACCAGTTCGGGGCTAACCGGGGTATCCACTATGTCCAGGAGGACGTCCTTGCATACCTCGAAACGGGTGTTTGCCGCGTGACGGACAATCTCACGCATAAGGGTTTTGGGAACGCCGCAGTTCACTCCGTAATTGGACATATGGTCCCCGTTGAAGGTGCACCATCCCAGGGCGATTTCGGACAGGTCTCCTGTGCCTACCACGAAGGCTCCGTACTCGTTGGCCAGGTCCATCAGGATCTGGGTCCTTTCACGCGCCTGCGCATTTTCGTACGTTACGTCACGGTTGGATGGATCGTGACCTATGTCCTTGAAGTGCTGCTCTACCGCAGCCACTATGGAAATCTCCTTTGAAGTGACTCCAAGGGTCTCCATCAGGGCCAGGGCGTTGCCCTTGGTGCGGTTGGAGGTGCCCAGACCGGGCATCGTTACCGCAATTATATTGGAACGTGGGATGGCCAGAGTGTCGAAGGCCAGGCAGGTGACCAGCAACGCCAGGGTGCTGTCCAGGCCTCCCGAAATGCCAATGACGGCGGACTTGGCTTTTATGAATTCCATCCTGGAGACCAGGGCCGTAGCCTGTATCTGGAGTATGTCATCGCATCTCTCGCCCAGTTCTTCGGGGTCATCAGGGACGAAGGGAAGACGACGCAGCGCGGTGGCCTCTTCGGCACCGTCCTGCAGCTTGGGTACGTTGGCTGGATCCATCGAGGTGTCGATATCGGCGAATACCATAGTGCCCTCGCGCTGGAAGCGCTTTCCAGCGGCTAAGAGGCGGCCGTTGCAATAAACCAGCGAGCCACCGGCGTATACGCCTTCGGCCGTGGATTCGCCATATCCGCTGGGGCAATACACGTACGCCTTGCGCTCTGTTGCTGACAGATAAGCCAGCTTTTCCTTCACCTTGCGGTAGCGGGTGACCATCTCCAGGACGCTTACGCACTTAATTTCCATTTCCGGCATGGAACACGACTCCGAAACCAGCTCCATCTTCTTTTCTGCAGCCAGTTGGCTGATGTCGGCGAAAGCCTTACTGGCGGCATTTGAAAGAAGGTCCTGGGAAGACAGGACGCCACAGGTTGCACCAGTAAGGAAATGAGGAGGAAAGACTATCATTTGGGCGCCTTCCTGAGCAGCTCTCTCAAGCATCTCCACTGCCTGTATGTAATTCTTGTCCACGTCTGCAAGGTAGACTCTGGGAGTGGCGACAGCCAATTTCATTTTTACCATAGATGAATTATGTCAATTGTTTTTTTGCCAATCGTTTAGTATATTTGCAAAAATAAGGATTATCGGTCAAAATGGTAGAAAATATCAAGCATAATTTTGAACGTCTCATCGCTCTTTACGAGGGTGAAAAGCAAAAGAATGCTAAACTTGCCGCCCAGCTGCAGGAATACCGTCAGGCCGCACAATCCGGCGAACAGCAGATCACTGATTTAAAAAGACAGATAGAGAATCTGAAACTGGCTGGAGCATTCACCGGCAACGGAGGCAGTTCGGCCGTTGCCAAGGAAAAGATTGACAGGCTCATCAGGGAGATAGACAAGTGCATCTCGTTTCTTGAAAAATAGTTATGGCAGACAATAAAGACCAAAGCATAAATATCAAGATTGCGGGCAAGACCTATCCGCTAAAGGCGTCCTCCCCCGAGATGGAGCAGTATATGCGGCTCGCGTCCGATGCCATAAACCAGAAACTGGCAGCATACGACGCCAAGTTCGTAGGCAGGGAACTGGTTGACAAGCTGGCGTTCGTGACTCTCAACGAGGCCATCAGCCGCATATCCCTGCAAAAGAAGCTCTCTTCCCTCGAAGAGCAGGTCAAGAAACTCTCAGCCCAGACCTCAGATTATTTGAAAGATATAGACTAGCCGTCAGACCCTACCGCCGAAACAACAAGTTCCAAGGAACCGGGTAACTCACTGCCCGATGGCGGGCCGGCACAGACCGGATACCTGAAATGTGGTGGAGCCCAAATCTTATCATTAAGATTTCCGACGTAGCCCTGACGGCTTTTCTTTTTGACAGTATCTGCTTGTCGCTGACAAGACACTGTTAAACAATTATATATACAAAATGCTGTACTATATCCTAACGGCCATTGCCTCAGCGATTCTTGCTCTGGCCATCTATATAATCATCAAGAGAAGCACTCTCAAGGGGCAAAGCGAGGCCATTATAGAAAAGGCCCGCATCGAAGCCGAGAACATCAAGAACGAAAAAATCTTCCAGGCCAAGGAGAAATTCCTCCAACTCAAGGCAGACCACGAGAAACACGTCAACGAGAAGAACGCCCAGATCCGCGAGACCGAGCAGCGTCTCAAACAGAAGGAGAACACCCTCAACCAGCAGTCAAACGAGTTGAACAAGCGCCTTTCAGACGCCGAAAACGCCAAGAAGTCCCTTCAGGCCCAGCGCGAAATCCTGGAAAAGAAAGCCGACGAATACAACAAGCTCTCCGCTCAGGTAAACAAGCAGCTTGAGACCGTCGCCGGAATGACCGCGGCCGAGGCCAAGGCCGTCCTGGTTGAGAATATGAAGGCGGAGGCCCGCACCGAGGCCCAGGCTTACATCAACGAGACCATAGACGAGGCCCGCCTCAATGCCGCCAAGGAAGCCAAGAGAATTGTAATCAACACCATACAGCGCACCGCCACTGAAACCGCAATAGAGAATTCCGTCACCACCTTCCCCATAGAGAATGATGAGATCAAGGGACGGATCATCGGACGCGAAGGACGCAACATACGCGCCCTTGAGGCTGCTACAGGCGTAGAGATAGTTGTCGACGACACCCCTGACGCAATCCTCCTTTCAGCCTTCGACCCCGTGCGCCGCGAAGTCGCCCGCCTTGCGATGCACCAGCTTGTAGTGGACGGACGCATCCACCCCGCCCGCATCGAGGAGGTAGTTGCCAAAGTAAAGAAACAGCTTGACGAAGAAATCCTGGAAACGGGAAAGCGCACGTGCATAGACCTGGGAATCCACGGTATGAACATAGAGTTGGTCAAGCTCATCGGAAGGATGAAATACCGCAGTTCATATGGCCAGAACCTGCTTCAGCACTCGCGTGAAGTCGCCAATATCTGCGCCATCATGGCCTCCGAACTGGGCCTCAACCCCAAGCTTGCAAAAAGGGCCGGACTCCTCCACGATATCGGCAAAGTATCCGAGGAAGATCCCGAGCTGCCGCACGCCCTTTTGGGTATGAAACTGGCCGAGCAGTACAAGGAGCGTCCTGAAATCTGCAACGCCATCGGGTCCCACCACGAAGAGACCGAGATGACATCAATCATAGCGCCTCTCGTACTTGTGGGTGACGCAATCTCAGGAGCCCGACCAGGCGCCCGCCGCGAGGTTATCGAGTCTTACATAAAGAGGCTCAAGGATATGGAAGACCTGGCCAAGGCTTACCAGGGAGTTACAAAGACCTATGCCATCCAGGCAGGACGCGAACTCAGGGTAATAGTCGGCGCCGAGGAAGTGAGCGACGAACAGGCCGCAAAGCTTTCCACCGACATAGCGCAGAAGATCCAGGAAGAGATGACTTACCCGGGACAGGTGAAGATCACCGTCATAAGGGAGACAAGGTCGGTAGCCTACGCAAAATAGGCTGCTGCCTCCGTCATTCTCCGAACAGCAGATTGCGGTCCGCCTTCAGGGCAGGGTCGGCAAGTTTTTCAGGAATGAATTTCCAGGAGCCGAGAACGGCTTTATTACCAATGACGGCAGGGTCCACAAGGCCCTGCTTGTTTATATACTGGAATATGATATCCCTTATCTCGGGATACCTTGCCACTACCCTTTCGTCAATGTTGCCGGTATCCACTCCCGCTCCCCTTACCATTGCTCCACCGCCGCCGCTGGCGCGGTACGATGTCATAGCTACGTTGTAGGTGGCGTCCAAGTCGAAGGCGGAGCCGTCAGCCATGCTGCTGATGGCGACCCTTGAGCCCTGAGGCTTTGTCACGTCCACTGTATAGTTGATTCCCGCAGCGGAATCGAAGTTGTAGGAAGCCTCGGCGAAAGACCAGCGGTCAGTGCCGGTCCTGGCGTCCGTACCGGGAATAATGTTCAGCACGTGGTCTCCAGGCTCCTGCATCGTCTTAATCCACATTCCATAGGAGAACTCCAGGAAATCCTTCACTTCCCTTCCGGTCATCCTGACCACGAACAACTGGTTCTCGTAGCGGTAGAGAGTGAACATATCGTTATAGATAAGCTTGCCTGCCTTTACCGTGGCATTCTGGGTGAGAGGCGCCGCAATGGATATCTGCGCGGGGGCGCAGCCAAGGCATACGGTATGGATCAGGTTGGTGTAGTCGCTCATTCCAAGGAAGGCGTCGCTGAACACCATGTCCCTCTTGAGCTCCCCTACTTCCCTCAAGGTGAACGCTTTAACTGCCTGGTAATCTGGCATGAAATGTTCCCTCATTTCAGGGTCGGCTTTCAGCCTGTCAACCGGTATGAGCGAACTCTTGAGGCTCTTGGATACCACTTTGCCGCCTTTTATTTCTACAGTTAGTTCTCCGTGTCCCAGGTTGGAGGCCTTGCTGCCGGTATTCAGCAGTATTATCCGGTCGTTGCCGTTAATGTACGGGCGGTGGTCGTGAGAGCAAATCAACACGTCAACACCTTTGAGGCTGTTGAAGAGGTCCAAACCTTGGTCTTCCAGGACTGTTCCGTCCCCTTCTCCTGTTCCGGAGTGCACGCTCACGATCACCACCTGAGGCTTTTCCTGGGCTGCCAGACGGTCCACGTCCTGCTGCACAAGAGGGATCAGAGACTCGAATGTCATTCCAGACCACAGGTTCTCGTTCATCCAGGCCTTGTTGTTTGCGTTGGTATAACCCAGCACCAGCACCTTGAGGCCGGCGCGGTTGAAGGTCTTATATACCGGGAAGTACGGCTGACCGTTGTCAGTGCGGATCGCATTGCCTCCGAGGAACGGAATCCCGGCCTTCGCCAGGTCTGCGGCAACCCTGTCGTATACAGGGTGTCCGGTTTCTATGTCGTGGTTGCCTACCGTGATGGCGTCATACCCCATATATGAGACCAGACGCGGGAAGAGATGAGGCGTAAGGGTGTCTATGTAATTGAAATAATAACTGGCATTGTCTCCCTGGAGGCAGTCTCCAGCGTCAATCAGCATGACGTTTTCCCTGCCCACGGCGTTGCGGATGCTGTCAACGTAATAGTTGACGGCAAACAGGGATCTCTGGGTTCCTCCTCCTACATAGGTGGAATCGAACCAGGCGGCGTGAACGTCGTTGGTTGTCAGTACGTGAAGTGTATATGTTCCATCTTTGGGTCCGCTGCAAGCGGCAAGTACAGAGGCTGCTGCCATTGCTGTAAGGATATATCTTTTCATTATCGTTATTATTTCTTCAACAGGCTTTCCAGGTTGACGATGAGGCTGGCTATCTGATTTGAACCTCGGTAAAGTACAGGGCAGTTCTCATCCCTCTGGCCGAAGAAAAGTTCTATTGCCACCCTCAGGCTCACATAGTCAGATATGACAGGTTGATAATAGAACGACATCTTGTCCATCCACGACCTTCCTTCCCACGGCCAGGAGTAGAATGGCTCGCCATAATACACATCTCCGCCATATTTGTCGTAGTAATAATAGAGGTCGTCACCCCTGTAGAAAGTATTTTCCAGGCCGAAGTCCCAGTTCTGAAGAGTAAATACAGCTTCCAGTCCCCAGGGCATATGGGTATTCTCGTCATAGACCCTGTCCCATTGGTAACCCACGATAGGGCCTGCCTTGAGGGAGAGAACCTGCATCCCGACTGCAGAAGACAGGTCAGCCGTCAGATATGGATTAACCATTGTATTGTCAACCACGCCCCTGACCGTCTGAGACCCGGCATAGTGGAACATAGAAAAAGCCCATCCGAATCCAAATATGTCTGTTCCGAAAAGATCCACCATCCCGGAAGACATTATCCTGAACGCCTCCCGCCTGGTAAGGCCCTTCATTCCGCACCAGTCGAGGCCGAGGTCAGCATAGAAATGAGGTGCCTTGTACTTGAGGAACATACCCTCGAAATTGTTGTCCAGATAACGTACGTCATCGCTGAAAAAAGCGTCGCTGTAGACTCCTTCGGTGAAAGAGCGCGGGAATATTCCCGCAATCGCGCTGAAAGTACCGAGACGAACGGGAACGTCAGCCCTGTAGTACATTACGACTTCGTGGAAGACATCCCCGGCAGGCAGACCTTCCCCCATATTCTTGAAAAGATCCACGCCAAGGCGAAGGGAATGCCTTGTACTCCTGCCTTGATTCCAGTCCATACCTATCAGAGGAGTGAGCCTTGCCGCGTGCAATGTTCCTGACTTCTCGAATACATTGTGGCTGCGGTCGAACTCCGAGTTCATAAAAATGTAATCGAAATTTGCATCGTACCTGAACTGCTGTGCAGAAGCGCACAGGCAGGATATCATCATAGCCGAAATAAAGGCAAGTCTTTTCATCAAATAAAAATAAGTAACTTTGAAACTTCGAAGCAAAGATAAGAATAATATGAAACTCTTTACGCGGGTGGAACCGGGAACATCCTCGGTCAGGATATCATTTGAAGACAATGTCTTCGTATTGGGCAGTTGCTTTGCCGACTCTGTTGGGAGCAGGATGCGAAACGCCGGTTTCAATGTGTGCGTCAATCCTTTCGGAACCCTCTATAATCCTCTTTCCATTGCCAAGTCAATAAAGCGGCTGGACAGCGGCAAACCCTTTACTGAAGATGAATGCGTGGAGATGGGTGCCGGCGCGGGCCTGGTCTGCTCTTTCTCACACCATACCTCCTTCGCCCGCGCCGAAGCCGCAGATTTCCTCGAAGGCGCCAACGTCATCCTGAAAGAGGCCTCCCTCAAGTGGAAGTCCTGCAACAAGGTCATAATATCCCTCGGAACTGTATGGTGTTACTTCCGCGATGGCGAGGTTGTCTCAAACTGCTTAAAGAGGCAGCAGGCCGAGTTCGAGCGCAAAGCACTCAGCCTGGAGCGCACCGCCGCTGTTCTGCGGGAGATAACAGAAAGCAATCCCGGCAAGGAATTCATCTTCACGGTAAGCCCCATACGCCACCTGGCAGACGGAGCGCACGCCAACCAGCTGAGCAAGGCCACCCTGCTGCTGGCAGTAGAGGAAGTGCTTGGCCCTGGCCGCGAGTACTTCCCCGCTTACGAGATACTGATGGACGAACTGAGGGACTACCGCTTCTATGCCGAGGACCTGGCTCACCCCAGCCACGCGGCCGAGGAGTATATCTGGGAAAACTTCATCAGTTTTGCCGTACCTGAAGACCAGAAAGGGCGAATTGAGGAATACCTTAAAGCCTGGCGCCGAAGCCAGCACCGGCCGATGCATTGAAAATAGAGAAATAATCAATACTTTTGCAGTCCCGAAACAGACTATAATAAATATATGTTTGAGAACCTGACCGAAAGACTGGAACGTTCCTTCAAGATACTTAAAGGTGAAGGAAAGATTACCGAAATAAATATATCCGAGACCCTCAAGGACATCCGCAGGGCCCTGCTGGACGCCGACGTAAGCTACAAGGTGGCCAAGGAATTCTGCGACCGCGTAAAGCAGAAAGCCATAGGCCAGAACGTGCTGACCGCCGTAAGGCCGCAGCAGATGATGGTTAAGATAGTCCACGACGAGCTGGCCGAATTCATGGGCAGCGAGCATCAGGAGATTAACATCAAGGGCAACCCCGCGGTAGTTCTGATTGCCGGACTCAACGGTTCCGGTAAGACCACCTTCAGCGCCAAATTCGCCCTGAACATAAAGAGCAAGCGCGGAATGAAGGTGCTGCTGGCAGCCTGCGACGCTTTCCGCCCCGCCGCCATCGAACAGTTGAAGACCCTGGGTGGTCAGGTAGACGTCCCCGTTTTCTCAATCGAAGGCGAATCAGACCCCGTCAAGATTGCCACCGCGGCAATAGCCCAGGCCAAGAAGGACGGCATCAGCGTGGTTATAGTCGATACCGCAGGACGTCTTGCAGTAGACCAGGAGCTGATGGACGAGATCTCCGCTATGAAGCAGGCCACCAACCCTACTGAGACTCTGTTCGTAGTGGATGCAATGACCGGACAGGACGCCGTTGAGACAGCAAAGGCCTTCAACGACAGGCTGGACTTTGACGGAGTGGTACTTACCAAGATGGACGGCGACACCCGCGGAGGCGCCGCGCTTTCCATCAAGGCAGTTGTGGGCAAGCCCATCAAGTTCGTCTCCACTGGAGAGAAGATGGAGGCCCTGGACATATTCTACCCCGCCCGTATCGCAGACCGTATCCTGGGAATGGGAGACGTTGTCTCACTGGTAGAAAAAGCCCAGGAGCAGTTCGACGAGAAGCAGGCCCGTGAACTGAAGAAGAAACTGGCCAGAGACCAGTTCACCATAAATGATTTCTATAAGCAGCTCCAGCAGGTGAAGAAGATGGGCAACATCAAGGACCTTGCAGGAATGCTCCCCGGAGTTGGCAAGGCTCTCAAGGACGTGGACATACCTGACGATGCATTCAAGATGACGGAAGCCATCATCCAAAGCATGACCCCATATGAGAAGGACCATCCCGAGTGCCTCAACGGCTCACGCCGCCGCAGGATCGCCGCAGGAAGCGGCACCACCCTGGCGGACGTGAACAAGCTCATAAAGCAATTCGAAGGCTCCAGGAAGATGATGAAGATGGCTGCTACGGGAGCCCTTCAGCAGCAACTGAAAAACTTCCGCAGGTAAGCCTGGAAACTTTTTTTCAAAAAACCTTCATTTTT
>JAFRXC010000089.1 GCA_017437825.1 Bacteroidales bacterium | reverse complement strand
GACTTACATCCGGTACTATAACAATGATAGAATCAAACTGAGGCTAAAAGGAAAGAGCCCGGTGCAATACCGAGCTCTGTTCCAATCGAAGGCCTCGTAAATAATGTTAAACCGTCCAACTTTTGGGGGTCACATCAGAATTGCCGCACCTTTTTTATTGTTAATTGATTCTCTTAGTTCATAACCTTGAGTGCAGGAACAGGAATCTGTGAAGGTGAGTATCCTGTTGCCCTTCCGAATACGGAGAAGTCAAGGATGCTGAGAGGTGTTCCCTTAGGCCAGCCAAGCATTGTCAGGCGGACGAAACGGCACTCTACGGGCTTGATCTCGTCGAAGGTAACGTTCCTTGAGCCATTGTAGTTTGACTTGTCAAGAACAGTCTGGTAGTTCTCGCCGTCCATAGAAACCTCGATCTTGTATTTGAATACAGGGAGTTCTCCGTTTCCGCCACGAACGCCTCTTCCGGTGTTGCCGCCGAAGAGAAGACGGGCTCCGTCTACCTGGAAGGTCTGAACCCTGTCGCGGTCAACTGCAGGTGAAAGGCTTATGGTAAGGGTAGGATTTGCATCGTTGTCTTCCGGCTCCCACCAGGTTGCGGTGGAGTTGTCGAGTGCGTACTCAGGGCCTCTTCCGGGCTTGGAGCTTGAAGCTACCCTTGCAGCTCCGGGGAATCCCTGACCAGTGCTCATAGAGGTCTTTCCGATGGAGATGATGAGAGAACCTGAATCGCCCTTTGTAGGATCCTTTACTACGCCCGGTGCCCACTGAGGAGTGTCGGTAACGTTGCAGGTGAGGTTGCCGTTTGCGTCAACGGTAACGCGGTCCATACCGATACGGCGTCCGCCGCTGCGGAGAACCACCGTGTAGAACTGCCAGATGTTTCCGTCAGGTCCTGTAACCATACTTCCGTGTGCAGGTCCTGTAACGATACCGTCGGTGCGGCGGAGCAGAGGGTTGTTGGATGCATACTCGTAAGGTCCCTGTACGTTCTTTGACTTGTAGTAACCCTCGGCGTATGTCCTCCACTGTGTTCCTGAAGCGGAATACTGCAGATAATAAGTTCCGTTGTACTTGTAAACCCAAGGTCCCTCGATCCAGGCTACGTCAGGATATTCGTTCTGCTCTCCCTGGCGCTCCCAGATGTGGTCAGGATTGAAGCTGAAGTGATGTGTGATGGGGCCAACGAACTGTGTGATGTCGTTGGGGTCAAGCTTAACGGAGTAGATACCGCTGATAGCCATACCGGGCCAGAAGAGGTAGGGCTGGTTGTCCTCATCCACATAGATGTGAGGGTCGAATCCCTGGCTCCAGCCGTGCTCGCGGTCGGGAGTGCCTTTCCACTGTCCGAGGACTGTGTACGGTCCCAGAGGGTTGTCGGCAACCCATACGTTGGAGCTGTTACCGGTCATATAGAACTTGCCGTTGTAAGGGCATACGTCAGGTGCTGTAGGAACGCCTGCTACATAGTGGTGCTCCCAGTTGAGCATATCCTCAGATACCCAGGCACCGCCACCGGTGCAGAACATATAGTACTTACCTTCCCACTTGAAGACGCTTACGTCTCCAGAGGCGCCGGCCTGACCGATCTCCATAGGGAGAGGGTTGCAGTAGCGTGCATCTTTGCCCAGAGTCTGGGCATTAAGCATACTTGCCGAGAACAGTACGGCAGCTGCCAAAATGATAAGTTTCTTCATACGTATCGAATTATGAGTGGTTAATAGTTATGTCAGATTCAAGCAGATTTCTTTGCTTTGATCTCATCTACTTTGGCTTTTGCCTTTTCTTTCAGTTCCTTGGCGTCCTCTTTTGCCTCGGCGTAAACTTCTTTAGCTTTCTCCTTGGCCTTGGCTCCTACTTCCTTTGCCTTCTCAGCGGCTTTCTCACCAACTTCCTTGGCCTTTACCTTGGCTTTCTCGCCAACTTCCTTAGCTTTCTCAGAAGCCTTGGCATATACCTCCTTGGCCTCTTCCTTTGCCTTTCCGGCATAGTACTGTACTTTCTCTCCGACGGTCACCTTTCCGTCACCGTTGAGATCCATAGGGTTTTTTGTTTCTTCTGCCATAGTATTCAGTGTTATTGTTCTATTAAAATTTTACTAAAAATAGCAATAATTTTTGAATGGGCCTTAACTTAAAAATATTTCGTATCTTCATAAAAAATTTATTCTAACCATCAATTAATATGAAGCTAACATTTTCCAGAGCCACAAAATTGCTTGTAGCTGGTTTTGTTTCAGTATTGCTGCTGAGTTCTTCGGAGCCGGTGCCAATCTACATGAACACTTCCTATTCATTTGAGGAAAGGGCCGCCGACCTGGTATCCCGCCTTACAATTGAAGAGAAGCAGAGCCTGCTTGGCAACAATATGGCTGCAGTCCCGCGCCTTGGAATCAAGGCTTACAACGTATGGAGCGAGGCCCTTCACGGAGTGCTTTCCGGAGCCAACGCCTCCGCCGGCATCCCCGGCCCTTCATCATTCCCTAACAGCGTCGCCATCGGATCTTCCTGGGATCCCGACCTGGCACAGAGAATGGCCAGCGCAATCACTGACGAGGCGCGCGCCATCTTCCAGACAGGCACTAAGGGACTTACCTTCTGGTCTCCTGTAGTGGAGCCGGTCCGCGACCCCCGCTGGGGAAGGACCGGTGAGTCCTACGGAGAGGACCCGTTCCTTGCCGCACAGATAGCCAAAGGCTTCGTACGCGGATTTATGGGACAGGACAAGACCTACCTGAAAGCCGTTCCTACTGCAAAGCACTATTTTGCCAACAACAGTGAGTTTGACCGTCACGTGAGCAGTTCCAATATGGACAGCCGCGATATGAGGGAGTTCTACCTGTATCCGTACAAGACCCTCATCGAGCAGGAGAACCTGCCTTCTATCATGTCATCTTACAACGCCGTAAACGGCGAGCCTACAACCTCCAGCGAGTACTACATCGACGTAATCGCCCGCCGTACCTACGGTATGAAGGGCTACGTCACAGGAGACTGCTCCGCCGTGGATGACATCTTCACCGGACACTACTACGTGGATACCGCCGAAGAGGCTGCCGCTGAGGGACTCTATGCAGGAGTCGACTCAGACTGTGGAAGCATCTACCAGAGATATATGATCTCCGCCTACGAGCAGGGACTCGTCTCCATGGCAGTAGTAGACAGGGCTCTCGTAAATATGTTCACCGTCAGGATGCGCACCGGCGAGTTCGATCCCGAGGAGAAGGTGCCTTACACCAAGTATCCCACCACTATGATCAACTCTCCTGCCAACCAGGCCCTTTCAGTTGAGCTGGCTACCAAGACCGCCGTGCTTCTGAAGAACGTTGACAAGGCCCTCCCTCTGAAGGCCTCCGAGATCAAGACCATCGCCCTCATCGGCCCTCAGGCCGACGACGTGGAGCTCGGTCCTTATTCCGGACGTCCTGAGCAGTCCTCTATGATATCTCCTAACGCAGGTATCAAGGACTACTTCGAGAGCCGCAACCTCCCCGTGAAGATCAACCTGGTTTCAGGCGCCGACACAAAGAGCAAGAGCAACCTCCTTTACGTCGCATACTTCGAGGTTGAGAAGACCGACGGAACCGTCACCCGTTACGACGCAACCAAGTACAACGCTTGCTCCGAGGGCGTTACAGTCGGCTCCGGAATGGGCGAGGAAGAGCAGGTACGTACCATTGACGATGGCGCTTGGACTGCTTACAACAACGTCGACATCACCAACATCGAGAACCTCACCGTGGGCCTCAACATCCCTACCGAAGGTGGTATCGTGGAGGCCAGGGTATCTTCCCCTGACGGAAACCTCATAGCAACCATCGAGGCTACCCGCGCCTCTGGCGCAAGGGTGGGAGGCGTTTACGGCGCCAGCATGCCTATGAAGGTTCCTGCACTCAAGCTTGGTTTCAACGAGCCCCAGACTCTCTACCTTGTATACAAGGCTCCCGCCGACGCTCCTATCGACGACAACACCATCAACGCCGCCAAGAACGCTGACGTTGCAGTAGTATTCGTAGGAACTGACGAGCACACCGCAACGGAGGAGGCAGACCGTCTCACCCTGCTTCTCCCCGGAAACCAGATGGAGCTCATCGACGCAGTTGCAGCTGCCAACAAGAACACCATCGTGGTTATGCAGACTCTCGGATGCGTCGAGGTTGACCAGTTCAAGGACAACCCCAACATCAAGGGTATCATCTGGACTGGATACAACGGAATGGGCCAGGGCGCAGCCATCGCCAAGGTTCTCTTCGGAGACGTCAACCCCGGAGGAAAGCTCAACGCTACCTGGTTCAAGACCGTCAAGGACCTCCCTGCAATCACCAACTACAACCTGCGCGGTGGAAACGGTGTCAACGGACGTACCCTGTGGTACTTCGACAAGCCGGTTTCCTACGAGTTCGGTTACGGCCTTTCATATACCACTTTCGCATACAGCAACTTCAAGGTCAGCAAGAGCACCATCACTCCTCAGGACAAGATTACAGTGAGCGTGGACGTGACCAATACCGGCGACTACGACGGAGACGAGGTAGTCCAGGTTTATATGACCACTCCTGACAGCCCTGCAAGCCTGCAGAGGCCTATCAAGAGGCTCAAGGGATTCAAGAGGGTGACCATCGCACGCGGCCAGACCAAGACAGTGAACATTGACATTGACTGCGCAGACCTCTGGTTCTGGGATATGGAAGCTGACAAGATGACCTACGACCAGGGCCGCTACGTATTCGAGATCGGATCCTCTTCAAAGGACATCAGAGGAAGGGTTACCGCCACTATGAACGGTGCCCTCATCCCTCAGCTCAAGGTTGTCGTGGCTTCCTGCGGCGTCACCGTGATGAATATCGGGGAGACCGCTCAGACTACATACACCGCTGCAATGACCGACGACAGCTTCTATGACATCACCAAGGCCAACGTGGTTTACACCAGCAACAATCCCAAGGTTGCCACTGTTTCTGCAAACGGTCTGGTTACCGCCAAGAGCAACGGTGTTGCCACCATCACCGCAGCCGTCACAATCAACGGAAAGACCGTC
Source organism: Bacteroidales bacterium (assembly GCA_017437825.1). GTDB lineage: Bacteria > Bacteroidota > Bacteroidia > Bacteroidales > UBA932 > Cryptobacteroides. The sequence continues at coordinate 20,629 of JAFRXC010000089.1, read as the reverse complement.
AGCGGCAGCTTCCCTGTTAAGGTTATGCCCAACCTCGGACTCTCAAGCCTCACTGTGGGCGGAAAGAATGTCCTTAAGGCTGGCAACAAGGCTTACAGCTATGTACAGAAGGCAGGAGCTGCTCCTGTAGTTGCTGCAAAGGCTGCCGATCCTTCACTCACCCTTGACGTGAAGCAGGCTGCCGGCGTTCCCGGTACCGCAAGCGTAAAGGTTACCGATTACGAGACTTACGATTCAGCAGAGTATGTAGTTAACTTCGGCGCAAAGTCCGCAAGCGACGAGTTCAAGGCCCTCGGAAGCCAGTGGAACTGGGTTCGCGAGAACAGGTCCGGCTGGTCTCTCACCGAGAAACCGGGATTCCTGACCATCACCGCCGCTCCTGGTGACATCACAGATGCCAGCAACAATGCAGGAAACATCCTTCTGCAGAGCGCAAATACAGACTGGACAATCGACACCAAGGTGGTATTCTCCGGAGCTCCCGGAATGCCTGCCCAGAGCGCAGGAATAGTTGCATACCAGTGCGACGACAACTTCGTGAAGTTCGTCTACGGAGCAGCTGCAATGGGACGCGGCCGCGCTCCTATGGGCGGCGCCGGCTCCCTGCAGCTTTTAGTAGAGGAGAACGGCAATCAGGCAAGTTCAGCATCGCTCAGTATGGCAGATGTAATCAAGGCCGACAACACCCTCTATATGAGGCTCGTGAAGAAGGGAGACCTCTACACGGCATACTACTCTGTAGATGGTAGGAAGTTCACCGAGTTCGCCCAGGCAAAGGCCGTCCTGAAGGATATCCAGGCAGGTCTCATAGCCAGCGAGGGCGTGCAGAATCCGGCTTTCGCCAGGATGATGCCTCCGGGAGGAGCTGCCGCCGCTCCGGCGCCTGCAGGCCCGTTCAAGGCTTCCTTCGACTACTTCAAGATTTCAAACACCAGTGCGAAATAGGCTGACTCTTTTAATAGCAACACTGCTGTCCGGACTCTGTCTGTCCGGGCAGCAGATTTGCTTTGCCTATAAGTCAGTCATCCCATATATGGGATACTTTGCCTCGGCGGGGGAGACGGGAAAGATAGATTTTTACTCTCCCGAAGGCAAACTTGAAAAGACCGTGGAACTGCCTTCCGCTACGGTCATAAACGATGTCTATGTTTTCAGGAACTGTCTGGCGGCCGCGGCGGATGGTCTGCTTGCAGTTTACGACGGAGATAATCTGAGCGCCATTCAGATGGATGGTGATGCCGTAGCGCTCGCCGTCTTCAGGGACCGGCTGATTGTCGGGCTGAACACCGCTGACGGAGTCCGAGTATTGTCTCTGGACAGCTTCGATTCCTCGCCGCAGGTTATTCCTTTGGATATTAAAGGTTCTCTTACAGCCCTGTCAGCAGGACTCCAGTTCTGCTGCGGGGTCACCTCGGAGGGGGAGATCATCCGCACCACGGACTTGGAAACCTGGACAGTCCTGGACTTCAACGCCCAGTACGATGGCTTCTATCCCCGAGTCAGTTTCTCTGACATCGAGATAGGCCTGGAGAATATGGCCGTAGTAGGAACAACGGACTCAGGCGCTCCTGCAATGTTCATATCAAGCCAGGGTTCGGTATGGAGTTACAGGGAACTGTCATATTCAGCCTCCCAAGGCTCGTACTACCTGGAAGAAGAGCCCTTCTCAGTGATATACGACTATCTGGCAGACCAGTATGTGCTGCTCTGCAGCGGCGGCGTTCTCTTTTCCGTACCGGCCTGCGCCCATTGCAACAAGATCCGGCGCATAAACGCCAATGAACTGAAATCCCTGGCATTTACATACCAGGGAGACTATTTCGTAGTTGGTTCAGATGATTTCAGCGCGGTCGTTCCCCGCAATTAGAGTCCGGCTATAGCCTGGATAGATTCCTTGCAAAGGGCGGTTATCTTAGCCCAATCCTTTTTCTCGAGAGCGTCTTTAGGGAACAGGTTCCCTCCCATTCCCACGCACATCGCTCCTGCCTTGAACCAGGCTTCCAGGTTCTCTTTCTCCGGCTTTACGCCTCCGGTCACCATAACTTTGCTCCAGGGCATAGGCGCCAGCAGCCCTTTTACGAATGCCGGTCCAAGAACGTCTCCGGGGAACACTTTGCATACCTCGCATCCTGCCTGCTGGGCGGTCCAGACCTCCGTCACGGTTCCGCATCCGGGCATATATGGTATGCCTCTTTGGTTGCATACGACTGCGACTTCCGGATTGAACATAGGGCCTACTATGAACTCCGCCCCGTTGTCCATAAAGAATTCCGCCGCCTCCCTGTCCATCACGGTTCCAGCTCCCAGAATCAGTTCAGGAAGATTGGCCGGTACGTATTCCGCCAGGCTTTTGAAGACTTCCCTTGCGGCTGGGCCCCTGTTCGCGAACTCGAACAGGCGCACTCCTCCGTCAAAGCAAGCCTTCAGGACTGCCTTTGCGGTGTCGACATCAGGATTGTAGAACACCGGAACCATTCCGGTACGGGCCATAGTGTCCAGGACACTGTCTTTGGAGAATCTTCCCATAGTCTATCTGTTTACTCTTCCGGAGCCGTCTCCGTTCATCAGGGTCTCCACTTCCTTCACACTGACGCGGTTGAAATCCCCGGGGATGGTGTGCTTGAGGCACGATGCGGCCGCGGCGAACTCCAGCGCCTTGGCATCGTCCTTATATGCCAGCAGGCCGTAGATGAGGCCTCCCATAAACGAGTCGCCAGCGCCCACCCTGTCCACTATGTGAGTGATGTCGTAACGCTTGCTCTTGAAAAGCTTGGAACCGTTGTACAGGACTCCGCCCCAGGTGTTGTGGCTGGCGTTTATGCTTCCGCGGAGTGTGATGACGGCCTTCCGGGCCGATGGGAAGCGCTTGAGCAGTTCCTTGCAGACCTCCAGGTAGCGACTTTCGTCAACGTTCTCTCCCGGAGCGGAAGGCCCTATTCCGAACACCTTCTGGGCGTCTTCCTCGTTGCCCAGTATAAGGTCGCAGTGGCTGACCAGCTCCGGCATTATCTCAGATGCTGCCTTGCCGTATTTCCAGAGATTCTTGCGGTAGTTGAGGTCGCAGGACACGTACAGGCCTTGGGCCTTTGCGGCCTTGACCGCCTCCAGGCAGGTGTCGGCCGCGCTCTGGCTTATGGCCGGGGTTATCCCGGTCCAATGGAACCAGTCTGCGCCTTGGAATACTTTTGCCCAGTCTATCATTCCCGGACGGATCTCAGAAACCGAAGAATGGGCGCGGTCGTAGATGACTTTGCTCGGGCGGGAGACGGCTCCGGTCTCGAGGAAATAGATTCCGAGCCGTTCCCCTCCGAGAATGCAATTGGAAGTATCTACTCCCAGACTGCGCAGTTCGGCTTCGCAGGCTTTGGCTATGTCGTTGTCCGGAAGGCGGGTGACGAACTCCGCCTCCATTCCGAAATTGGCGAGCGAGACGGCCACGTTGGCTTCTCCGCCGCCAAAGCATACGTCATAGCTCCTGGCCTGGGAGAAGCGGCTGAATCCGGGAGTGGACAGCCTGAGCATTATCTCGCCGAACGTCACAATCTTAGGCATAGGCTATTTCTTGTAAGGCTTGAGCATTGCGTAATACTTGTCCAGGAGAGCCTTGAGCTCCTTGAGGTCCTTGCTCTCGCGCAGCTGGTTGACCTCCCAGTTGGGATTCTCAGCCATAGGGGCGATCTGTGCGGACTCGAGCATATTGGCGCCTACTTCTGCAATGTGGAGACCTGTCTCAAGGTCCTTGGCTCCGTCTTTCTTCCACTGGTCAATCCTGGTCAGGACGCTGGTTATCTTGTCTTCGCGGTCAGGGAAGTAGTCCATAGGGTTCTTCCTGTTGCGGAACCATCCCATAATGGCTGCGGGGATTGAAGGATCGCGTACGGTTCCGTCCTCATAGAATACTCCGTGAACGGTTCCCCAGCCTTTCCTTACTACCATAAGTTCCCAGATGGTCCAGCCCATATCGGCCTTCATATGCTCTTCCAGGGTTACGTCGTAGGGATTTGCCCTGGCTATGCATCCCATCTCTCCGTTGAACACCTGCTTGCCTACAGATGCGGCGAATGCCTTTGCCAGCGCGATGGTGTCGCGAACCATGTCACGGGTCTCGGAGTAGTTGTGGAACTGGAGGATGTCGGCGTAGTCTGCCATCTCTATCATACAGGATACTTTTTCCATTCCGATGGTGAGAGGCGTGGCGGGATCCTTCTCCTTGAAGAGTTTGTAGAGGAGCTTGCAGTTCTCGAAATTGATGTCCTTCATGAACATTGCCAGGTCAGGCTCGTTCATAAGGTCCCACATCATCAGGTTGGGCTCGTCCTTGAGGGCGTTGACCAGGTAGTCCACCCACTCTTCGGCCTGATAGAGCAGGGAAGTGTCCCTCATCCAGCGTCCGCTTCCTACTACGGGAACGAAGCCCATTCCGCGCTCGTCCAGCTTGCGCGCGAAGTCCTGCAGCCTTGGAGCGAGTTCGTCTCCGAGCTCGGTGAAGCACTGATAAGGTACGAATACACGAGCCATGTTCAGGTTCAGGCTCTTTGCCAGGTCAAGGTCGAATGCGGCCACCTCGGGGTCATAGGCAACCCAGGTGTCCACGTGGTGACGGGGCTCGCCCACTCCGGCGGGGGTGTAGTTGAAACCCCTGATTTGAGTGCAGTCGATGGCATATTTGTCCACCTTCTGCTTCTGAACTTTTGGAGAGCAGGAGCAAAGAGCGATTCCTGCCAACGCTAAAATTACAAGTCCTATCTTTTTCATATAAATAAAGATTAAAAGATTTTCTTTCTGAACCAGCCGGTCATATCTGTCAGCTCTACGCCCTGCGGGCCGTGATCAATCTTATAAAAACGCTGGTTGGTAGTGGGTGAGTCCAGCGGACCCATTTCTTCTATGTAAGGTCCCACTTTGACAAAATCCAGTACCTCCAGATTGGGCTTGGCGTGTTCCAGGTCCCGGCCGGAATACCAGCAGGTCTTGAGGGAGGGATCGAGTTTCTTGACCTCCATTGCCAGCTGGCCCACTTTGGCCGGCTCGGCGTCTCCGCCCATGAAGGAAACACACGAGATACCAGGATTCCTTTTTACCAACATGGCGAGGGACTCTTTGTCAAGTTCCTCGCCTATGTCCTGCGCCAGGTAGCTGGAATGGCATCCAGGGCACTTTACAGGGCAGTTGCTGATGTTTATGGCCAGGGTCACCTCGTCAGGGACTTCCCTGAAGACGACCATGGTTTCTACGTATTTCATTTTACTTCCTTGGCGTAATACCTGTGTTTAGCCTCGATGTGCCTGTAGTGGTCGAAGTCGTCCACGGGGCGGAGGAATCCGATTACCCTGGTCCACTGACGCATGGGGGCACCGCACTTGGGGCATACCTCAAGAGGCTGCTTTACTATGTAATGGCAGTTGCTGTCGGTACACTCGCTGTTGGGGATGTTGAAGGTGAAGTAGGAGGTACCCTGTGCGATGGCGAAGTCAATGAGCTTGAGGTACTGGAACTTTGTGAGGTGCTCGGCAAGGTTGCAGTGGAGGCCCACGCCGCCGTCCAGAAGCTCGGTGAACTCGCGTCCGTGCAGGCGGAACTTGTCCAGTACGGAGGTCTCAGGATCGTCTGCCAGGTAGAAGTAGGAGTTGTACAGAACCCTTCCTTCAGGAACCCAGTATCCGTCAGCCTTGTCCCAGTTGTAGTTCTTGGAGCTGAGGCCCTCTGCGGGAACGAACTCCTGGTTGAACTGGAAGAGCTTTGTGGAGTGCGCCCTGTTCTGCTCGCTGATGGTGCCGGTCACAAGGCGGCAGAACTCCATATACGGCTTGTTGTAGTTGCAGGTGAGGCCGATGAATTCGGCGGCTTCGTTGATTCCGTTCTCTCCGATGGTGCTGTACAGCTTGTTCATCTTGATGTAGTTGGCCTTGGATGCGTTGAGCATTCCGGCTTTCTCGGTATCGTACAGCAGGGTCTTGTAGGCAGTGTGGTATTTGTAAACCCTTTCCAGGATGTCTACAAGGTACTGCTTGAAGTCGGCTGAGAGGTCCTTGAAATGCTCCTTCACGTAGTCGCGGTCCATCTCGCGCTCCCTGGCCCAGTTCTGGATTATGCGGTTGAGGTTGAGGGTGATTACGTTGGCGCTTCCGGTCTGGACTCCTGTGAGTCCGTTGGTGAAGGTGAACACGTTCTCCTGGATCTCGTTGCGCAGGCGGCAGCAGCTGGCAAGTCCGTTGGGATTGTCGGAGATGTAGGTGAAGAAGGAATGGCCCTCTGCATACATCTGGGCGGTGAAGTCCTTGTAATCCTTGTCGATTATGTCGTTTCCGTTGGAAAGAAGGGCCATTGTCTCCACGGGGAAAGTGAGCATTGTCTTTGTCCTCTCCTGGTTGAACCAGCGCATGAAGTCTTTCTGCAGGTAGCTTACGCGCTCCCAGGACGGCTTGGTCCCGTCAGGGAAGTAGAAGTCGTCGAACAGGGCGTGCCAGTAGTTGCTGTCGTAGTAGCTGATGTTGGTGAACGGAGACTGGTAGCTGCGGTTTCCTGCAGGCTGGTTGATTCCGTACACTATCTGCTGGAAAGACTGGTGGATGGTGTCCCCGATGGTGCGCTTGGGATAGAAGGATGCCACTTCGTCTATCTTGTTGATGTAGTCCTCTCCGAAGTCCTTGACGCAGTAGTAGTCGAACACGTTGAAAAATTCACCGAATGCGACAGCGCCCTTGCACTGGGCAGAAAGGAGGAAGGCCAGGTTGCAGAACTGTCCGCAGAAACTGCTGAGATTCTTTGGAGCGGTGGCGCCCAGGCCGTCCATTCCGTGGGTGCCTTCCTGTACCAGAGGGTAGAGGGATACGGCCTCGCAGTAATTCTTGACGGCAGGGGAGGAAGCCTCGTCGTGGACGTAGATGATGTGGCTGAGGAGGTCTTTCTCGTACTGGTCTGCTACTTCGGGATAGAGTTCCTTGAGCTTCTTCTTCATCCTGTAGCGCTGGATCTGACGGTTGAGGGTCTTGTATACCTCGCCGTCCAGGTTGGCCACGTTCTTGATGGCGACGTTGGCATTGGCATCTGTCTCCGAAGAGGTTGCGGCGTTGGCGTCGGACTTGGCGTAGGTGTCCATATAGTCCACCCTTTCCTTGATGAAACGTAAATCTTTGTGCTTCTCGCGATAGAGGATGTATGCCTTGGCCACGGTGTAGTATTTCTCATACATCAGCTGGGTCTCGACTATGTCCTGGAGTTTCTCCACCTTGAAAGTATAGTCGTCATCGAACATGTCGATGAAATGCTTGAGGCCTTCAATGAAACTGATGGGGGTTTTTTCGTATCCGCAGGCCTTGAACGCGGACTCTACTGCTACTTCTATCTTGCTGAAATCAAACGGCTGGATTTCGCCGTTTCTTTTGATTACGTTCATATTGGTTATGGTTTTTTCGCGTTAAAATTCGGTTTAGGTTTTAAAGTTACGACAAGTTTTTCAATCTTGGCGGAAGTTTTTTTAAACAGGAAAAACGTAGTTTTTAACAATGTCGCTTTCTGCTGCAGAAAATTAGATATTTACGACAATTATCACTAATTTTGAAGGCTAAAAAAATATGTGAGAGATGAAATTTTCCAAGATCATACTTTTGTCGGCCCTTTGTATTATGGCCGCAAGCTGCAGCCAGGACCTGAACGACGGCCTGGTGCTTTATTCCGACTTCGAAAGGGACGCCAAGGATTTCGGCCCTTACCATTTCGACGGAATATTCAGGAACGGTGCTGAGATTTCTGACGACTGTCCGGTGGGCGAGTCTTCAGTCTATCTTGACGGAGACAGGGCCTATGTGGAGTATCCTACGGAGGCTGTTTATTTCAACAGGAACTATTCAGTAAGCATCTGGGTAAAGTGGGAGGAGTCACGTGAGTTCTCCAGGATATTCGACTTCAATCAGATAATGCCGGGCGACGGCAACGCTGTCAGCCTGTATGCAGGCCGTCCTTCCAAGGGATCTGAGAACGACCTTTGGTTCGAGCAGTGGGTGGTAGACGGATATGACGCCATAAGGAACATAATCGACATCAACAACGATCCCGCAGACGCGTCTCTGGGTTATTCAATCAAGACCGGCCAGTGGGACCACTATGTGATTGTCTACAAAGAATCTGCTTCCAACCCCAACAAGAACAAGGTCAACGCCAAAGGACAGAAAGTGCCTTACAAAGGTGAGCTTACCCTCTATGTCAATGGTAAGAAGGCCGGACGCACCACCCATTGTATGATGCCTCAGAACCTTCCTACCGTAGCAAACTGGCTGGGACGCAGCCGCTACGCGTCGGATCCAATGTTTAAGGGCTGGATGGACGATTTCCGCATCTACAACCGTTGTCTTTCAGATAAAGAGATCCAAGCGCTCTACAATCTGGGTTCCAAATAATCCCTGCTGAGAAATGGCGGGATCCAAAGACATCTTGCTGGGGAAACTGCGCAGCGGCCAGCCGCTCAAGGTTTCTGAACAGTTCCGGCTCATACTGCTGCTGTCCCTCCCGGCAATCCTTGCACAGCTCTCAATGTGCCTTATGAGTTACATAGACGCTTCCATGGTCGGGCGTCTTGGCAGCGTGCAGGCCGCGGCTGTGGGTCTGATGTCTTCTTCCACCTGGCTTTTCGGCAGTTTCTGCTACGGCAACAGTTCCGGTTTCACGGTTCAGATTGCGCACCGCTGCGGCGCAGGCGATTACGACGGGGCAAGGCGCATCTTCCGCAAGGGCCTTTTCACTGTTTTGGGCATCAGCCTGGTCTTTACCCTGACGGCACTGGCCATAAGCGGGAGCCTGCCTCACTGGCTCAGGGGCGGCCCTGAGATTATAGATGACGCCAAGGCTTATTTCCGCATCTATGCGCTTTTCCTTCCTGTGTTCCAGATTGCAGTCTACTGCGAGTCGGCCCTCATCGCCACCGGCAATATGAAGGTGCCCAGTTACACCAGCGTGGTTATGTGCGTGCTGGACGTGCTGTTCAATTATATCTTCATCTTTAAGTTAGGCAAGGGAGTTGCGGGAGCCGCTCTCGGAACCGGACTTGCAGAGCTGTGCGCGGGGCTGTTCCTGCTCTTCTACGCCTGCCTGCACAGCAGGGACCTGAGGCAGAACCTTCCCTTCGGGGATAATCCGGACGACACCCGGAAGATATTCGGCAGCGCCTTCGACATAACCTGGCCGCTGTGGATACAGAACATTGTCAGCAGGGGCGCGTACGTGGCCGCCACTTTCATAATAGCTCCGCTGGGTACGGTGGCAATCGCCGCAAACTCCTTTGCCATAATTGCTGAGGGCTTCTGCTACCTGCCGGGATACGGCGTGCAGGATGCCGCCACCTCGCTTGTGGGGCAGAGCCTGGGCGCCGGGCGCAAGGACCTGGCACGAAGCATCAGCTGGATATCAATCGCCTGCGGCGCGGGGATGATGACGTTGCTGGCGGTGTTGATGTTCGCCTTCGCTCCGCAGATAATGGCCTTGCTGAGCCAGGATGCGGCGGTGATAGAGCTTGGAGCCAGATGCCTGAGGATAGAGGCCTGGGCCGAACTGCTGTTCGGCGTGAGCATCGTGGGCTACGGCTGCTGCGTTGGCGCCGGTGACACCCTGGTGCCTTCCATAATCAATTTTATGAGTATGTGGGTCATACGCCTGGGACTGGCGCTGCTGCTCATACCTCGTTTCGGCCTTGCCGGTTATTGGATGGGAATGGCCACGGAACTTTGTGTAAAAGGAGTAATATTCGCAATCAGGATAGCCGGAACGCGATGGATGCGTACAAGGCTTACCGCAACTACAGATTAAGTGATGGACAGAATTGAAAATGCCGTTTATGGGGGAGAGCGCCCTCTGTATGCAAGCCGCGACCTTGCAATTGACAACGTGACTTTCCAGGAAGGGGAGTCTGCGGTAAAGGAATGCAGGAACCTGCAGGTCACCAATTGCCGTTTCGAGGGTAAATATCCGCTCTGGTGCTGCACCAACACGGTGGTAAAGGGATGCCATTTCACCGAAGGTGCCCGCGCCGCAATCTGGTATTCCGCCGATATGGAAATGTCAGGATGCAAGGTAATCGCTCCCAAGATGTTCAGGGAAATGGACGGCCTCAGGCTCAAGGAGTGCTATTTCACCGATTCTGACGAAACCCTGTGGGACTGCCGTGGGGTAGAACTCGAGGACTGCCGCTTCGAGGAAGCAAAATACATTTTTATGCGTTGCAGCGACGTCAAGGCCAACAGGATCAACGTAGAAGGCAGATACGCGTTCCAGTACGCCCGCAATGTAGAAATCCACGATTCCATCCTGGAGACCAAGGACTCCTTCTGGGAGGCCAGGGACGTGACCATATACGATTCCACCATATCAGGAGAGTACATAGGCTGGTATTCCAGGAATCTGCGGCTGGTGCGCTGCCATATTGCAGGTACTCAACCGCTCTGCTATGTCGAGGGGCTTGTCCTGGAAGACTGCACGATGGATGCCGACGCGGATCTCGCCTTCGAATACAGCGACGTCCAGGCAACCATAAAGGGCAACGTGACATCCGTAAAAAATCCGCGCAGCGGTCACATCCACGCGGATTCCTATTCCCAGATCATACTGGACCAGAACATCAAGGCGCCTGGCAACTGCGTTATCGACTAAGGTAGGCCCTGAGACCGGCGAACGCCCTGTCCAGGCCCTCCTTGAGCGTTGCCCTGGGGCAGGCGATGTTTATTCTCATAAACCTGCAGTCGCCGTACATCTCTCCGGAGTTGATCCACACTTTGTAGTTCTTTATCAGGTAGTCCTGTAATACCCTGGTGGAAGGCATAAGGGCGCTGAAGTCCGCCCAGGCCAGGTAGGTGGCCTCCAGGTCGCAGACGTGGACCTGCGGGAATTCACGGGCGAAGCGCTCCTTCATATACAGGAAATTATCGTGAACGTATGCGTTCATCTGGTCCAGCCAGTTTTCTCCTTCTTCAGTGAAAGCTCCCTGAAGGGCGGCCTCTCCAATCTGGTTCATATCGGTATATACCCACCAGTCCATAACCTTTGATATTTTCTCCCTGAGTTCCGGGTCGGCCGCAACTATGTTGGCAACCTGGAGACCCGCTATATTGAAGCATTTGGTGGGGGATATGAGAGATACGCAGTTCTGCTGGAATTCTTCCTTTATGCCGGCGAAAGGCGTGTATTCGCTGCCGGGAGGTACTATGTCGCAGTGGATTTCGTCAGAGATTACGGTGACTCCGTGCCTGATGCAGATGTCTCCTATCCTTTCCAGTTCAGACCCGGTCCAGAGTCTTCCGGCAGGGTTCTGCGGGTTGCAGAGAAGGAATACCTTGGCGTCTTTGCAGCGCTCTTCGAAATCTTCGAAGTCGAAGCTGTACTTTCCGTCCTTGTAAAGCAGTTTGCTCTCGCTGATCTCCCTTCCGCAGTCTTTGATACAGTTGAAGAACGCATTGTATGCGGGCGTGTTGAGGATGACCTTGTCGCCAGGTTCAGTAAGGGCGGAGAGGCTGATGGAAGTGCCCGGAACCAGGCCACCGACGGGGAGTATCCAGTCTTTCTGTATGGTCCAGGCGTGCCTGCGCTTCCACCAGTTTATCACTGAAAAGTAATAGCTGTCAGGAGTTTTGGTATAACCGAAAATACCGTGGTCTATCTTCTTCTGGATGGCTTCCAGTATGCAGGGGGCGGCCTTGAAGTCCATGTCTGCCACCCACAGCGGAATCACTTCCGGGTTGTAGTCCCATTTGTAAGAAGAAGTGTTCACGCGCGGAATCACGGTGTCGAAATCGTAGATTATCTTTTCAGTCTTTCGGTTATCCATTTCTTAAAAAGTATTGCTTCGTACAAATATACTCAAATACGGCATATTCTACGGAATTTCTGGAGTTTTGCCACAAATGGACGGGTTAGGCCACAATTATTCTTTTTTGATAGACCGGAATTGTCCCAGAGAGCATATTTGGGCAAAAAACAGTATGCTGATAGTAATCAATTGCGCCAAATGCGTGGGGATAGATGCGGTTCCGGTAACCGTAGAAGTGGATATACAGAACGGGGTTGGAATCCATCTGGTAGGCCTTGCGGACACTGCCGTCAAGGAAAGCCTGCTCCGTACGGTGACTGCCCTGCAGGCCCTGGATTTCCACGTTCCCGGGAAGAAGATAATAATAAACCTGGCGCCCGCGGACTTGCATAAAAGCGGCAGCGGATACGACCTGCCTATCGCCTTGGGCATAATAGCAGCCTCGGGCCAGCGCCTTATGGCCGGGATAGGGGATTATCTGATAATGGGAGAGTTGGGGCTGGACGGAAGTGTACGGGACATCCCTGGGGCGCTGCCGTATGTGCAGAATGCGCAGCAGCGTGGCCTGGGAGGCTGTATTCTGCCGCTCCGCAGCGCCCTTGAGGCGTCGGAAATGCGGGAGTGCAACATCTATGGGGTGGAGACCCTGCTCCAGGCGGTTGAAATCCTGGAGGACCCCATCCAGGCAGAGCGTTACCTGATATGGAATACCCCGCTGTATGACCAGATGCGGCATATGTCCGGCTCCGCACCGTCCTACGCCTCGGACTATACGGACTTCTCCGACATCATAGGCCAGGAGGGTGCAAAGAGGGGGATGGAAATAGCCGCCGCAGGAGGCCATAACATAATTATGATAGGGCCGCCCGGGGCTGGGAAGAGTTCCCTTGCCAAGGCCCTTCCCGGCATCCTCCCTCCGATGACCCGGGAGGAGGCGATGCTCTCAAGCAAACTGTATTCGATAGCGGGGAAGGGCAGCCTGCTGCAGGGACTGATGCGCTGCAGGCCTTTCCGCGCCCCGCATTACAGTGCGTCCCTCCCCGCCATCATCGGAGGAGGGGGCGCCGATAACATCATCCCCGGAGAAGTTAGCCTCGCACAGGGCGGGGTTCTGTTCCTGGACGAATTCGCACAGATGCCCAAAAGTGTGATGGAGGCGCTAAGGGGGCCTATGGAGGACAGGAAGGTGGTGATTTCGCGCCTGCGCTCCAAAGTGGTTTTCCCCGCGTCTTTTATGCTGGTTGCAGCCTCCAACCCCTGCCCCTGCGGCTACTACGGTGACGGGGACAGGTGCATCTGCACCCCCACCCAGAGAGCCGCCTACCTCGGGCGTCTGTCCGGCCCCTTGATGGACAGGATAGACCTTCAGATATGGCTTGACAGAATCCCGCCGGAAATCATAACCAGGCGCCGGACCAAGCCCGAATCCAGCGCCCAGGTGGCAGCCAGGGTGCTGGCCGCCCGCGAGGTCCAGCGCCGCCGCTTCAGAGCTGACACCATTCTCACAAACGCCGAGATGAACAACAAGCACATTGAAAAATACTGCCCCCTTGATGAGGAATGCTCCGCAACTATGACCAGGCTTATGGAGAATATGTCCCTTTCAATGCGCGCATACTACAGGATCATAAAAGTGGCGCGCACCATAGCGGACCTTGAAGGAGCCGACGTCCTGAGACCCTCCTACCTGGCTGAAGCCGCATCATACCGCTTCCTTGACAAGCAGAAAATCTTTTTGTAAGTTTGCCCCCGAAATGGAGCATCGCATAGAAATACCGTCCCTGGCGGACATAGACCTTGCAGCCAGGGAATTCCTAAGGCAGACAGAAGGACACAGCATCATAGCATTCCACGCCCCTATGGGTGCGGGAAAGACCACATTCACCACAGCCATATGCAGGGCTCTGGGAGTCCGCGAAGATGCCGTCAGTTCCCCGTCCTTCTCCATAGTGAACGAGTACCGCACTGCATCAGGAGAGCCCGTCTACCATTTCGACTTCTATCGTATAGAGAAGTTGGAAGAGGCACTGGACATCGGCTTCTACGACTATGTAGACAGCGGTTACCTCTGCATAATAGAGTGGCCGGAAAAAATTGAGGATCTCCTGCCTGAAGAGACCCTCGTCGCACGTATTGAAGTGCTCCCTGACAATTCCCGCGCTGTCTATTGGGAAGACTGATATATCCCGCTTATAAAGCCGTTTATATCCAGTTCATCCATATTACCATCTTTCCAGATTCCGGGTTTTCTTCCCGGCTCCATCGGGTTCAAAACTATATACAGCTTCTTGTCGATGCGGATTCCCGCATTGGGGGAAAGGTGATAGTAGCTGCCTTGTAGATATTTGATCCCCGAAGAACCTGAATAGTATCCTGTGGTACCATCAGATGAGTAAAACATAAGAGTGAGCGGGCTGGATGACAACTGGCATATTCCGCTTCCGGGCAGCATTACGCTCTGTCCTGAAACAAAGTTTACCAAAGTATATGCATCAGCCGGATCCCCTCCCGGATAACCTGTTCCTGCGCAAAAAGGATTTCCTTCGTTTCCATAGATATAACCAGGATTTAAGAAATGGAATCCGGAAGGAGAAAAGTTTACCACTGATTCTTTGTAACGGAAATTGGCCGAAATACTGGAATCTCCATGATAGAATATGCATACCTCTCCGTCCAGGCTGCGCATATCATATACTGGCAAGTATGGTTTCCGGACGGTTTCTTCACGGGAATCCCGCACCACATACCATTCGTTGCCGTTCCGGTAGAAGAAGCAGGTTTTCCCGGCATCCTGATACAGCGCTCCTGAAGGGACGTATGCGCCCAGGCTCAGGCTTCCTGCCAGCTGACCCCTGCTCCGCGAGAAGACCTCGTTGCTCCCGTCCATCAGGGAGAAACCTTCCCCTCCGCGGTTCTTCCATAAAGAATACAGTTTTCCGTCAAGGGGCAGCAATCCGGCCAGAATGGCTTCGTGGTCTAGTTCCAGGACAGGCTGTCCGTCCTTGGCGAGCACTGTCCGTCCTCCAAAGCGGAACTGTGTATATAAATGCCCTTTTATGAAGTGATGCATATCCGCATCCGGGCTTGCTACGGTTCCTGTGGGTATCTGAAAGATGAGAGAATCGTTCCTGTACAGGTTGATGCTGGCCTGCACGGCTCCATATGATGAGTCTCGCCGCCAGTCGTAGTCAGGAGGGAATGATACCGCCGTGTAGTAGTATACGCTGCCACCGCCGATGGCGCTGCTGTCACGGGTATGTGACAACGCACGGGGCGTCTGATGAGATAAACGGCTGCTGCCGATACTGTAATTGAGGGACAGGGGCTCGCACGAAGATACAAAGAGCAACAGCACCCCTGAGATGATCAAAGGAGTTTTCATATAGTTTAAGTTAGGTTGTTCAGGTTTACTTGAGGTCGAACCTCAAGCCTGCTTCGAATCCGAACATGAAAGGTTTCTTGGTTCGGATGCTCTTTGGTTGATTGCTGTTGAAATAATAGCGGGCCGACGGGTCCAGATACAGGCCGACATGGTCTGTCAGCCTGAACTGGATGCCGAGGCCGAGGTCTGCACTCCACTGCAGACCCGGAACTTTGGTAGAATAGTTTATTGGATCCGATCCGTTCTGAATCAGGTATTTGTTGCTGATGGCCTTTTCGGCGGCACCGCCTCCGAAAAGATACAACTGCAAAAGATCGGTATCCAGGATATCATAGTATAAATTAAGGGGTATTCCCAGGTATTGGATGGAATGGCGGACGTCTCCCGACACGTGTCTGGTCTGGTCGATGAAGGTTCCGTTGAACGAACGTACCAGCATAGAGTAGGTGAGTCCGGTGCCTACTGAGAAACGGTTGGTGAGGTAGAACCTCGCGCCCAAACCGAATGACAGAGGGATTCCGTAAGTAGATTCAGTGTTCTCGTTGATTGTGGTTCCGGTGGGGTCTGCCACTGCCCTTGTACCCATTATGAAAGACCTTGAGAATGGAGTCTGTGAAGCCTCGTTACCTCCGATGAGTCCGTTTAACTGAAGTTGCGTCCTGCGGGCGCGGGTTTCGGCCTCGTGATGGTAGAACGGGTTCTGGGTGTACTCCATTACAATAGGGGTGTCTGCCGGAGCGGACGGGGCCTCCTGAACAGCTTGCGGCTCAGCGCTTTCCTGAGGAAGGACGGCTTCCTGCGGGGCTGGCTGCGGAGCTTCCGTGACAGATGGTTCTTCGGCTGGAACCTGGTCAAATTCCCTGGAGGGTCTTAGAACCTGAACGGCTGCGTGTTCTTGGGCAGGGTCCGGAGACTGTTGCTCGGAGAGAGCCAGTAAAGAGCTGCGTGAACCCTCTTGAGAAGGGACTTGAGCGACGACTGAATGTTGTTCTGTTTCATAGGTTGTGGTTACAGAAGGTTTATTGATAAAGAAAACTGCAGCAAGTGAAGCGGCTGCGAGAGCCATTGCCGGCACGGCCCAGCGCCACAAGGGGGCGGGGGCTTTGCCAGGCTGAGGCAGGCGGGATTCTATGCCCTGCCACAAGCCTGCAGGAGGTGTCTCCTGGGCGTTTTCCATCATCGACTTTATTATGGAGTCGAAATCAGTATTTGACTTTTTCTGCATTCTTAACCTATTTTCTCTAAAACCTTTTTCTGCAATATGACGCGCGCCCTCTGTAACTGTGACCTGGAAGTGTTTTCCGAAATGCCCAGGGCTTCTCCGATTTCCTTGTGCGAATAGCCTTCTATTACGTACATGTTGAAGACCGTCCTGAAACCGGGAGGGAGGCTTTCTATGATTTCCAGGAGTTCCTGATAACCTATGTTCTGGATTATGGTAGGGTCCTGGCTGCTGATGTCCCAAGCGCCTTCGAGGTCTTCACTCTCTTTAAGAACGTCGTTCTTACGGAGTTGCATCAATGCAGTGTTAACAAAGATCTTTCGAGCCCAGCCCTCAAAGGAACCTTTCCCCGAATAGCTGTCTAGCTTGGAAAATAATGTGACGAACCCTTCCTGCAATACGTCCTCGGCCTCTTCTCTGCTGCTCATATACCTCAGGCAAACGGGAAACATTTTAGGAGACAAAGATTCATAAAGTGCTTTCTGTGCCTCCCTATCGCCTTTTATGCAGGCCTTTAAAAGACGTTTGAGCGATCTGTCATCATCTTTCCGAGAGTTAAGATGCAATTCAAACGAAAAATGTTGCATAATCTTACTCCAGATTGATGTTATCTTGGCACTAAATTAGTTAAAAAACTCCGAAATATGCTATTTTTGCAATGATGAACAGAAGATTCCTACTCTCCATAATCATATGCGCTTTCGTCTCCGTGACGGCTGCTTTTTCGCAAGACAGGCAGACCCGCGTGGAGAACGGACTGGTGGAGGCCGTGTCTATGTACAACGACGGCGAATTCTCCTCAGCGCGCAAGCTTCTGAACTCTCTCGTCAGCCTGGATCCGCAGAACGACGCCGTCTGCTATTACCTGGGCCTTTGCAACTTCGCCCTCCGCGATATGGACAATGCCGAGAGCTACCTCTCCAGGGCCCTGGCGCTGGATCCCGGCAATTACTGGTACCACGACCGCCTCGCGGCCTTCTATATGGCCCTGAACAAGGTCCCTCAGGCCATCGGGGTGTATGAGGGGATGATAAAGGCCTTTCCGCGCACGTCGGATCCTTACTATGCGCTGGTGTCCCTGTACGCGCGCAACAACCAGGGTGACAAGATGCTGGAGGTGCTCGACCGCATAGTGGAGATGTCCGGGGAATCCCCCCAGATATTCGTAATGCAGGGGGACGCCAATATGGCTTCCTACGAAGATTCCCTGGCCCTGACATATTACGAGAAGGCCCTCGCGTTGGATCCGGAATACGCGCCGGCAATCCTGGGCAAGGCCGAGGCTCTGCGTCTCCAGCGCCGCTACGACGACTACTTCGACTATCTGAACAGATACATATCTTCAGACTACGTGATGCCCGAGGGCAAGTCCGACTACCTTCAGACCCTCTTCCACAATATGGACGGCCGCTTCTTCCAGAACTTCCAGCCTAAGCTGGACAGCCTGGCCTCCAAGGTGGTGACACTGCATCCTCAGGACAGCACCGTGCTCCAGTGCGTAGGCTCCTACTACTTCAACACCGGAAGGCTGGATGAGGCCAAGGAGTACTTCCGCCGCAACAAGGAACTCCATCCCGACAGCTACGGCGCCGCCGCTATGTACGTGCAGTTCCTTTCCTATTCCGGGGACTTCCAGGAGATGGCTGAAGAGTGCGAAAAGGCCTTCAAGGCCTTCCCGTATGAGCCGGCTTTCCAGGAGTATAAGGTCATCGCTTACTACAGCCTGCAGGACTATGTGTCCGCATTGAGGGAAAATGAGAAGATCATAGCGATGTATCCGAACGACCCTGAAAGGCTCCTGAACGCCTATTCCACGGGAGGAGACCTCTATCACAGGACCGGGGATATGCAAAAGTGCTACGACTGCTATGAGAAAGCCCTGAAGATAGACCCCGACAACGCGCTCTGCCTCAACAATTACGCATATTTCATGTGCCTCGAAGGCAAGAAACTGAACAAGGCTCTCAAGATGAGCAAGAAGGCCGTTGAACTGGAACCGGACAACGCCTCCTACCTTGACACCATCGGCTGGATACTTCATCTCAAAGGCAAGGACGAGGATGCCAAGACCTACTTCAAGCGCGCTATGATATACGGCGGCAAAGAAAGTTACGAGTGCCTCAACCATTACGCCCAGGTGCTGGAGGCCCTCAAGGAAACTGATCTCAGCAAATACTATTACGATCTGGCCAAAGAGAAGCAGGCCGAAGAAGAACAGTGATAAAAAGGATTCACATAACTCTGGCCCTTGCGGCGGCGCTCATCGCCTGCTGCCTGCCGGCTCACGCCCAGACGCAGCAGCAGCTCAACGAGCGCGACCGCCTGGAAAGGGAAATAGCCATCCTTGACGACCAGATAAAAGCCAACGCCAGCCAGAGCGCCAACGCCCTGTCCCAGCTGAACCTGGTTCAAAGCAAGATCACTGCCCGCCAGGCCCTGGTTACCGCCAGCAACAGGGAAATCTCCACCATCAACGTAAACCTCAACGCAAAGCAGAAGCAGATAGACCAGCAGCAACAGCAGCTGGATACGATGACCGTCTATTACGCCCGCCTGGTGAAGAGCGCCTACAAGAACAGGGACTCGCGCCTGTGGTATATGTACATCCTGGCCAGCGACAACCTGGGACAGGCGTCCCGCCGCTACGGCTTCCTGCGCAACCTCTCTTCCAGGATGAACGACCAGGCCGAGAGGATCAAGGCCGCAAAGGCCGAGCTGGAAAAGCAGCGTGCCCAGCTGGTTGAGATGCGCAGCGCGGCGCAGAAGCTCCGCGACCAGCGCGTGCTGGAGCTGGACGCCCTGCGAAAGGAAGAGGCGCAGGCCAAGGACATCTCCACCCGCCTTCAGCGCGAGCGCACCAGGTATCAGCGCGAGCTCACGCAGAAGAGGAGGGAAGCCCAGGCCCTCGAGGCCGAGATAAAGAAAGCCATCGCCGCTGCGATGAAGGGCACTTCCAAGTCGCCCGCGCCGGAGATTGACTACGCCCTCAGCGAGGAGTTCGTCTCCAACAGGGGCAAGCTGCCGTGGCCGGCAGACGGCCCCGTGGTTGCCAAGTTCGGCAAACAGTACCATCCGGTATACAAGAACCTCCAGCTTCCGGACAACAACGGCGTCTCACTGGCCGTAAGCCCCAATTCCCAGGTCAGGGCCATATTCGACGGCACCGTGCGCCAGATTGCCATATTCCCGGGATACCACCAGTGCGTGCTGGTACAGCACGGAAACTACTTCACCCTGTACTGCAATATGAAGTCGGTGAATGTGAAGGCAGGAGACAAGGTTTCCACAAGCCAGGTTCTCGGCACCGTGGACACAATAAACGGAGAAACAGTCTTCCATTTCGAGATTTGGAATGAAAAGACTGTTCCCCAGAATCCTGAGAGTTGGCTCAGGCCAAGATAATTCAATTATTCAGAAGTAACCCAGACAAGTACGTGGTTGTCGAATGTCATATATGACAGTTCGTAATCTTCCTCGTATCCGTCCTTGTCTATGAACGTGGCTTCCAGTTCACCGTCATTCCTCGGGCGGAAGCGGTCAACCTCAATCTGTTCTGCGAAGTTCACGTGGTACTGGCCAAGCATCTTGCAGATGGCCTCCTTGGCGCACCAGTAGATGGCCAACTGCTCGTTGCGGCTGCTGTCTTCGTCCAGGTCATCTATCTCATCCTCTGAGAGGGCTTTTTTCTCCACAGCGGAGAAATCCCTTGCGAGTGACTCTATGTCGATGCCCACCTCATAGTTGTCGCTCAGAATCATCGCCACATACTTTTCTGTATGGGTGATGCTGATGTTTGTCACGCAGTTTTCTATGTAAGGCTTGCCATTGTCGTGATGGCTCAGGTAAACCTTATCCTCGAACATTGCGTCCAGCAATGCCCTTACTGCATATTTCTGCTTGCGCAGCGATTCGCTTTTGATGTAGGAAATTTCTTCCAGTTCGTCTGTAGGAACGGATGTGATCTCTTTCAGTTCCTCTTCTGTTTCAGTAATGTGCCAAACCCCCAAGCGCGATCGCGCGGGGTCGTCAAGATCTTTTGTAAGTAATAGTGCCATAAATAATTTTATAACGCCACAAATATAGTCATTTTTCGGATATCCCAAAAAATGTGAGATTTTTAGCTGTCCAGCTTGAGGACGGCCATGAAGGCGGACTGGGGAACCTGGACGGTACCTATCTGGCGCATACGCTTCTTGCCCTCCTTCTGCTTCTCCAGCAGCTTGCGCTTGCGGGT
>JAFRXC010000088.1 GCA_017437825.1 Bacteroidales bacterium | reverse complement strand
TTTTTAAAAAAGGGACCTACACTATTCCCGAAGTGCAAGTCCCTTTATTGTCCGATAAACAAACCCCCGGGTTTAGTTCTCAAAAGGAATAACCGATACGTAAGATTTGTTCTCTCTTTTCTTTGTGAATTTAACAGTTCCGTCAATAAGGGCGTAGAGAGTGTGGTCTTTACCCATTCCTACGTTCTTGTCCGGATTGTGAACCGTACCTCTCTGGCGGACGATGATATTACCAGCCTTAACGACCTCGCCACCGAATTTCTTGAGTCCCAAGCGCTTGCTCTGGGATTCACGACCGTTCTTAGAACTTGACTGACCTTTCTTGTGTGCCATAATTCAATCTCTTTTGCTGTTAAACGATTTCGTTGATCTGGATCTTGGTAAGTTTCTGACGGTGGCCGTTCAGTTTCTGGAAGCCCTTGCGGCGGATCTTCTTGAAAACGAGAACCTTGTCAGCCCTTGCATTGTCATCGAGCACTGTTGCCTTCACAACTGTACCTTCGAGATAAGGAGTTCCTACCCTTACGTCATCGTCGCTGCCGACGAGAAGGACCTTTCCGAACTCCACGGATTCACCTTTGGCCTGAGGAAGCCTCTGAACAAAGATTTCATTGCCAGCCTCTACTTTAAACTGCTGGCCTGCGATGTCTACAACTGCGTACATCTCTACAAAACTTTATTAAGTTTCAACCGCAAGCGTCTGATACTGAATCAGCTCTTTTTCAATGGCTTAACGGTCATGATTCATTTTAAGGACTGCAAATTTAGAAGTTTTATTCCAATTCGCAAAATTTTATTTCATAAAAGCACTAGGCCGTAGTGCGGAAATACCGCTTCTTTACCCAGTATTCGAACAGCGGGTCTATGATGTGCGGTATGTCCTCGTCGTCGAAGGTGACTATCTCCTTCTTTATCAAGGCATCCTTGAGTCTCTTGACGTTGGCCGACGAATTGAGGTTGTAGCGGCGCACCACGTCTGACGAACTGAATTTTGTACAACCCTCGGTAATGGCCTTCAGGAGGGAAATCTGGAAGGTAGTCAGGTCTGCCATCGTGGCTATGAAATGCAGCTCGTGGATGGAGAGAAGCATCTCCAGAGCGTCCATCATCACGGACTCCATTATGTATCCCCTGGAAAGATGGTCGCAGATGGCGGCGAAGTGTATCAGGTAATGCACGTTCTCCTTGAACATACGGCAGGCACCCAGCATAAGTTCCGGATCCACCACCTTTCCCGACACCATGAATCCCTTGGAAATGAAGTCCTTGAGCACTTTCTCGTCTATCACCGAGGGGGTGAAGACTTCCACGAGACGATAGAAGAAGCGCCTGCGGGTGAATATCTCCTTCATCGCATTCAGCTGCGAGCCCAGGAACACGAAGCAGCACTGCCTGTTGCCCTCTGCTCGAGCCTCGCGGATGGCGTTCTCGAACGACTTGAAAAAGGCGTCGGCGCCGTCTGCCATCCCCATGTTCTGGAACTCCTTGAGAACGACGTAAAGCTGGGATTCCTTCCCCGCCGATAACCTGTAGGGCAGGCGGAGCATGGCGTCAATGTCCTCCTGCTGCACGTCCCAGTTGAGGGAGACTATCCTGTCCGTGTCGGCATACACCTTCTGGTCGAAAATGAAGTGCGTGCCCGGCAGGTATTCCCTGATTATCCTGTCATATTCCGAAGGGGTTGAGGCGTAGCCGCGTATGACCGCATCGCCCAGGCGAAGGAGAAACTCCTGCACGCTGCGCACGTCCAGCAGCTGGACTTCTGCAAGCATAAAGTCGCGGTGAAGCATCTTCATCTGGTAAAGGGTCTGCTGCAGCAGGGACATCTTTCCTGTCTTGGCCGGGGCCAGCAGCACCACGTTCTCCCCCTGTGTCAGGAAGTTGTTTATGATTGTCACGTCCTTGGTACGGCCTATGAAATGCTTGCCGGTGACGTGTTTATAGTATATGAATGGTCCGTCCATCGTGATTTTTTTGGGGGCACAAATATAACAAAAATGTTTCAGAAGTATTTTTTGTTTTATCAAAAATATTCTTACCTTTGCACCCGCTAAAAATAAAAGGAGGTGATTTAAAGGATGATAATCGTACCAATCAAAGAAGGCGAGAACATAGAAAGAGCCCTCAAGAAATTCAAGAGGAAATTCGAAAAGACCGGCGCTATCCGTGAGCTCCGTTCACGTAAGAATTTTGAGAAGCCTTCAGAGAAGAGGCGTGCAGCCAAGATGAAAGCCATCTACGTACAGCACCTCAAACTTGAAGATGAATAATTGATTCCTTCACATAAAAAAAGTAGCCGTCAAGCGGCTACTTTTTTTATTCTCTTCACTGTAGATTCGTACAGCTCCGTTTTCTCCACTATATGGTTCTTTACCATCTGTACGAAAGTGTTGCCTTCGAAATCCGACCCTCGCACCTGCTCGAAGTCCTTGCGCCTGGTGTCCTGGTCCCCGTCCTCTCCGAAACTGGTCATGAAACTCAGGGAGAACTCTTTCTTGGCATCCTCGTAAAGGAGGTTGTCCAGCCCTACCACAGCATCTTTCCATCTGGAAACCAGATTCAGGATCTGCTCCGGCTCAGCGTTGTCAAGGGTGACGCCATAGTAGTTGTGTATTATGTCATAGGCCCAGGTCCATTCATATGAATAATATTCTGAATAGATCATGGAGAAGAATTCATCCATTGCCTCCACTCCTGAAACCACACCCTCCTCAACCTGGTCCAGGAAAGGATAAAGGGCGTTCTTGGGGCAGATAAGGCCGGAAACGTCCACCCAGTCGCCAAGGCCAATCTCGCTGTCTGGACGGAGGTCCTTGAGCAGGCCTTCCCAATTCTCAGCCTTGGACTTTCCAATCCTGGAAACGAGGGAATTGCCGAGGAACTTGTCAAGTATTATGGAATAATAGTCCAGGCCCTTGTTCAATGAAGAGGAACGGATCCATCCGCCCTGATAAGGGTACTCTGCCACGTCGGGGCCGAATGAACGGCGCAGCGAACGCAGTATCTCTATTCCCTTGAGCACCTTCTGCATGGTGTAAGGGCTGAGGATGTTGAAGTTGATGTAATCCAGCCTGTCCGGGTCCTTGCGCTTGTCCCTGCGGGGCCATTTCATCGCATCCCTTATGGTACCTACGCTCTTGATGTTGGCTCCGGGAGCTATATAGCTGGATGCCTTGTCCTCGAGCAGGTAGGAATACGGAAGGTTGGAGGTATCCATATGCCCGGTATGGCGGCCCATTACCAGAGAGAAGGCACCCACCTTGGCCGGCCAGAGGATATATGAATCAGAGGCGGTCTTGGCTCCCCTTTCCAGGATTCCCTGGTGAATGGGGCCCAGTTTGTACATATGGTTGCTCTGGTTTGAGCCGGAACCCGCGTTCATAAAGGAGAACATACCCGCAATCAGCAAGGTAGATTTGTGGTGGGTCACGGTATAAGGACCGGCGAAAATGGCGCAGGCCTCGCCGTTCTCTTCGTGGCAGTTGCTGAAGAAGAGCGAGTCCGAAGCCGAATAGGAATGGCCCATTATGCAGGCCTGTCCTATGAAACAGCGTCCCAGGGTGACGTTGTCCTCGACGCTGGAGCCGCTGCAGATTATGAAATCGTCCGCAATGACGCCCTCGCCTATGTGCACCGGGGCCTCGGAGTTGGAGTTTATGCTTCCGTTGCTGAGGCGGTTGGCGCCTTCGATGACGCAGCTGTCGCCTATCTTGACGTTGCGCAGGCACCCCGCGTTCACTATGGTCACCCCGTTTCCGATAACGCCGTAATTTGACTTGACGCTGTCGACATACTCATTTATCAACGCCTTTATCTTGTCGACCAGTGCGGGACGATAGCGGTAAAGGGCGAGGATGTAAGCCTGCTGGGCCGAGAGACGGTCGTATATAGGCACTTCCCTGCCTCCGGTCTCATTGAGTACTGCCGCCTCCACGCCGTTTCCGAATGTTGTGGAGCCGTCTACGATCAAGCTGTCTATGTTGCCGATGAATGAATTATCCCCGATGCGGTAATTAGCAATGTAATTGCTGACATCCTCTATGCAGGTATTGTTGCCGACTTGCACGTTGTGAAGGGTGGTGTTGTACAGTCCGGAATGCTTGTGGACTCCTCCAGCCATATCGAATCCGGCGTCGAAGACTCCCAGGCGTATGTCTCCGGAGAATCTGCTGAACCTCACGTACTTGGGATTGAAACCTTCTGCTACAAGCACCTTATCCCAGTCTTGAGCGCTGCAGCCCTGGCTTTTGAGCTGCTCTATTTCCTGGGCGGCAAGTTGTCTGTATTCCATATATTTCAAATGTTTGTGAGGCAAAGATAGCATCTTTTGCTATATTTGCCTTGATATAATCTTCAGATAATGAATTTTAAAGGCATTCTCAGCAAATATGGAGCCTATGCGGCTGCCGTAATCATTTTCCTGGCACTTGGATACATTTATTGCTCTCCCCTCCTCAAAGGAAAAGTCCTCTATGCGGGAGACCAGCAGAACTTCCTCGGGGCCGTCCACGAGTCCAACGTATATCACGACGTCACGGGAGACTTTACTTTCTGGACCGGATCAATGTTCAGCGGAATGCCAAATTATCAGATTGGAGGAGGGCACTATTCTTCAGAAGGCCTCATCAGCCCCATACTCGGATTCCTCCACAAACCGGGCAACCCCGCCTGGATTATTTTTATGTATTTCCTGTGCTTCTTCATATGCCTGCGTTGCTTCGACGTAGACAAATGGCTGAGCATAGCGGGCGCCATCGCCATAGGGCTTTCGTCTTACTTCCTGGTGATAATCGGCGCCGGACATATAACAAAGACCTGGACCATCGCCGACACGGCCGTGGTGCTGGGAGCGTTCAACCTTATCTTCAGCAAGAAGAAATACATACTGGGCGCCGTCCTTACAATGATATTCGTGGCCGCGGGCTCCACTAAGCACCCGCAGATGTTCTACTACTATTTCATGCTCATCGCGGTGATGTGGCTGGTACAGCTCATCTTCCACATCAAGGAGAAGAAGGGACGCGACATGATCATAGGTACCGCCATATTCGTGGTTGCCGTAGGCCTGGGCCTTGGGGCGAACTGCGCCAACGTCTTCGCCAACGCCGAGTACACGCGCGAGACCATGCGAGGCGGCCACTCCGACCTGATAAGGGAGGGCGAGGCCCCGGAAGCATCCTCCGAGACGGGCCTGGACCTCGAATACGCCACGCAGTGGAGCTACGGCATAGACGAAACCCTCTCGTTCCTGGTTCCGGGAGCTATGGGAGGCGCAAGCTCAGTCAATGTCGGAAAAGATTCAGACTTATACAAGACGATGGTAGCCAAGGGCGTATCCTCTTCCAACGCCGCCTCTTTCTGCGAAGCCGTGCCCATGTACTGGGGAGACCAGCCGTTCACGGCCGGAAACGTGTATATGGGAGCCATTGTATGCTTCCTTTTCCTGCTGGGATGCATCATTGTCCCGGGGCCGCATAAATGGGGGCTCCTGATTGGCACCGTCTTCTCAATCCTACTGGCATGGGGCCACAATTTTATGGGACTTACAAGGCTGTTCTTCAACATATTCCCTATGTACAACAAGTTCAGGGCTGTCTCTTCCATCCTCATAGTGGCGGAAGTGGCAATGCCGCTTCTGGGCTTCCTGGCCATAAGGGAAATGATGCTTGGAAACATAGAGAAAAAGAAACTCCAGAAGAGCATTCTCTGGGCAGGAGGCGTCACCGGAGGCATATGCCTGCTGCTGGCGCTGCTGGGAGGAAGCATTTTCAGCTTCACTTCGGCCTATGACGCATCCTGGAGCTCCTCAATTCCCGACTGGCTCTACACGGCTATCGTCGACCAGAGGGCGGCACTTCTCAGAGCCGACTCCCTGAGGTCATTCGCACTCATAGCCGCAGCCGCGCTCACGCTCTGGATCTACTCCAGGGGCAAGCTCAAGAACGGCCTACTGGCTGCAATCCTCGGCGTACTAGTCCTTGTGGACCTGTGGCCGATTGACAGGCGGTACTTCAATGACAGCAGCTTTGTCACTCCGGTGCAGAATATGTCCTCCTTCGAGATGCTTCCGTACGAGCAGAGGATCATGCAGGACCCCGAGCCGCATTTCAGGGTGATGAATCTGACCACCAGCACCTTCAACGAGTCCAGGACTTCTTACTACCTGGAATCAATAGGCGGATATCACGCCGCCAAGCTTCGCCGCTACCAGGACCTCATCGACGAGCACCTGTCCCAGATGCACATGCCGGCAATCAACATGCTCAACACCAAGTATATAATATCTGCCGACCAGAACGGAGAACCCACCCCGTACCTCAATCCTGACGCAATGGGGCACGCCTGGTTCGTATCAGAAATAAAGGTTGTCGACAACGCCAACCAGGAGAGCGACGCGTTGAACCAGATAGACCTTAAAGAAGTCGCTGTCATCGACAAGGAGTTCTCCTCACTGGCAGGGAACCTGAACCC
The DNA here is from genome assembly GCA_017437825.1 of Bacteroidales bacterium. Taxonomy (GTDB): domain Bacteria; phylum Bacteroidota; class Bacteroidia; order Bacteroidales; family UBA932; genus Cryptobacteroides. The sequence continues at coordinate 9,068 of JAFRXC010000088.1, read as the reverse complement.
GGGAACATCTCCTGACGCCCAAATCGAGCTCACCTCATATACACCCAAGAGCATAGATTACTCAGTAAAGACATCCCAGCCCGGCACCGTAGTATTCTCTGAAATCTACTACCCTTACGGGTGGAAGGCCACCATCGACGGCCAGAAGGCCGATTATTTCAGGGCTGACTACCTTCTGCGGGCAATGAACGTCCCTGCAGGCGAGCACACCATAAACTTCACATTCGACCCTGACAGCGTACACAAGGGAGACACCCTTGCAGTCATCTGCATAATCATAATGTATCTTGCCACTGCGCTTGCTGTGGCATTCGGAATATGGAAAGCCGTTCGGAAAAAGTCATAATCGTAGGTCCCGCCTACCCTTACAGGGGCGGAATCTCCGCCTTCAGCGAAAGGCTGGCGGCAGAGTTCGCCTCCCGTGGCGCCGACGTCCGGCTGGTCACCTTCACCCTACAGTATCCGTCTTTCCTCTTCCCGGGAAAGACCCAGTACTCTGAAGGCCCTGCTCCAGAAGGCCTTCAGATATCCAGGATGCTCAATTCCTGCAATCCTTTAAACTGGATCAGGACTGGATTGAGACTCCGCAAGATGAAGGCCGACAAGATAATCTTCGCCTTCTGGATGCCCTTCATGGCTCCTGCTATGGGTACTGTAGCGCGTATTGCAAAAAAGTCCGGAGCAAGATGCATAGGTCTGGTCCACAATCTCATACCGCACGAGCACAAGCCGGGAGACAAGTTCTTCAGCAGATACTTCTGCAACTCAATGGACGCCTTCGTGACAATGTCCGAATCAGTACTTGGCGACATACGGTCATTCGTCCCCCAGAAGCCTTCGGCAATGTGCCCTCATCCTCTTTATGACCATTTCGGTACCCCCGTTACCAGGGAAGAGGCTCTTGCAAGACTAGGGCTGGACGCAGACAAGCGGTACCTGTTGTTCTTTGGCCTAATAAGGGATTACAAAGGCCTGGACTGGCTGCTGGAAGCTTTTGCCGACGAGCGTTTCAGTCAGTTCCCCGACCTTAAGCTCATCGTAGCCGGAGAGTTCTACTCAAACCCTGAAAAGTACTCGGAGGCCATTGATGTCCTGGGAGACAGGGTAATAATGCGGCCTGAATACATCCCTGACGATATGGTGCGCTACTATTTCTGTGCGGCGGACCTGGTCGTACAGCCTTACAAGACAGCTACGCAGAGCGGAATCACCCAGATAGCGTATCATTTTGACAAGCCTATGCTGGTGACTCGCGTCGGCGGCCTTCCGGAGATTGTTCCCGACGGAGTCGCGGGGTACGTGGCAGAGCCCTCGGTGCCTGCCATAGCGGACGCTCTGGAGAAATTCGCTTCCCTAAGGCCGGACTTCTCTGCAGGGGTAGCTTCCCAGAAGCAAAAGTACTCCTGGGGGAAAATGGCTGATGCAATAGATGGGGTCTAGCCCAGAATCTTCTTGAACAGGGCAGGAGCCTGAGCGTCTGAATACTTGTTCAGGAACACTTCCCTTGAATAGGAATTGAAGCGCGGAGCAGGGGCCTTCACCAAATCCTTGATTCTCTGGATGAATTCCCAAGCCTCATTGCAGCGGCCTCCCGCACGGTCGTAGTCAAGCTCATAACCTTCCCACGCCTCGTCGGTAGCCAGGATATTCTTGCCGAACATCAGGGATTCGCAGGTCTTCACTTTCATTCCGCTGCCTTTGAAGATAGGAATAACCATTATGTCCGCCTGCATGAAATAAGGCTCCAACTGCGGAGCGTCGGTAATAATCTCTATCTCGGGAGACAGCCAGTCCTTGCCGACGACCTTCAGCTTGTCCATTCCCTTGCCAACTATCTTGAGGCTTATGTCTACATTGTGATACACCTCGCGGACGAACCACTCTATGCCCTGGACATTTGCAGGGAAGAAGGATCCCAGAAAGACGCACAAAGGCTTCGCAGGAATGTTTCCGAGAGGATATATGTCCTTGGCATACCGGTCCTTGAACATAACCGGAGCCTCGAAATCAGACTGCCTTCCGTACATCTTTGCCAGATTGTGGGAATCCCTCTCGTTGAGGGTAACCACTACGTCGGCGTACTTGCAACAGTAAGCGTCGTTGTGCTTTGCGCAGCTGAGCACAACCCTGCGGCCCACAAGCCACTTGGGAAGCTTGGCATCAAAGAATACCGGTTCTATGTTGTGGAAGAACGTTATGATCTTGCCCTTGTAGCCCGCGTGCCGTGCCTTGCGGGCAATTATGCCGAAGACGCTGCGGTCAATCCACAGGTAATCGTAATCCATGGCCTTGTCCACTATGGATGCCGCCCTTTTGGGAGTCAGGCCGTAGAAATAGTTCCTGAGAAGGAAATAGGAACCGATGACACGGCTTTTCTTCCTGGCTTTCTCGTCGTGGATGTATATGACTTCCACGTTTTCCTTTCCCAGAACCTGTTCCAAGGCCTCCAGGTTCCTGCGGCTTACGACCTCGCCGCCCTCAAGTATGTTCTTGGCCCGTTTGTAACGTATGAACAACAGTTTCGGCATAGTACACTTTTTATCTGAATAAAACTCTATAAAGAGATGTCATTATCTTGTCTGCTGCGGAATTGACCGATTCAAGCGCTTTTGGAAGGCGGCTGCGGTGTTTCTCCCAATATTTGTATGCATCCACCCTTATTACCTTGTTCGCCGGGAACAGCTTGAATTGTTCCAGGCCAAGTTTCTCCATATGCTCCTGCAGCTTTGCATCCACCTTGGCGAACTCCTCAGCATCGAACATATCCCTGGGAAGGTCAAGCAGGTAGCTCTTGGCCATCAGGCGTATCCTGTTACGGTAGAACTGGTCCAGGAAGGCTTTGCGCTCTTTCGACAGCTCCGCCCTGGGATATTCCTCGTAAAAGGCAAGTATGTTTTCGGTAACTCTTCCCAGCTGGTCCAGGCTGCGGGACAGCACCTTCGGATCCATCGTCTGCCCTTCCCGGTCCAGGTTGTACTGGTACAGGTTTGTGTCGAAGAAGACAATGTCGCGGGCATAAAAGAGAGGGTACACATCCCACTCCAGGTCTGTATATGAGCATCCCTCGGTCTGACGGTATCCGTTTTTCAACAGCAACTCTGTCTTATAGGTAAGGGCGTGCATCAGAAAGAAGCGGATGTATCCCCCCGAGAGCACTTCGTCCAGAGGGTAGGTCTTACCGTACTCGTACGGTTCCTTGCCGTATAGATTGTACTTGGCCAGTTCCTTCACACCCTTGGGATGGATCTGGGTGAAATGCGTGACAACCATATCGGCGTCGGTTCCGGAAAGTTCATCTACGTACTTTGCAAGGGCCTCCGGAGCGAACCAGTCGTCTGCATCAAGGATCTTCACGTACTTGCCCCTGGCCTGAGGCAGGGCGGCGTTTATGGTAGAGCCGTAATTGCCGTTAGGCTTGTCTATCACCCTTATGCATTCGGGGTGGGCATCACGGTAACGAAGCGCTACCTGAAGAGTATCGTCCTTGCTGCCGTCGTTCACCACAATGGCCTCGAAAGCCTCCGGAACACCGGATGCTATCAGAGAGTCCAGACAGCGCGGCAGAAGCTGCGCCATATTGTAGGACGGGATGATTATTGAGAGCCTTTTCTCCATTTATATACCATTTTGATGACGGCTGCAGGGCAGCAGCGGACCATCAGATACTCAGCCTTATGGGCAAATTTAATATGTTTATTGAATAAAACCTTGCCTTTTATCTCCGGGAAGGCGCTTCTCCACTCGGCTACGGCCTTCCCTTCACGCAGGAGGGGCCTCAAGTAGAACATACAGTACAGCTTCAGCGCCGTCAGCTGTTGAGCATACCTGTCTGACTCTCCCCTCTTGGTCAAGAAGGCCTCAACCATCCGCGCATTTGCGCTGGCTCCGTGGAAACGACGCTCGACAGCCTGTGAAGACGGAGCGTTTGTAATGGAGGCCATATTTGTACGCCAATGATACAGCGGTTGCTTAACGCAATAGATGCTGCTGCAATGATAAGCCAGCTGAACCATCAAGGCGTGGTCTTCTCCCTGGTTGAAGCGTGGGAACTCAACACCCTTGGAATATACGTCCCGTCTTACCATATAGCGCCAGACTGACTGCATCTCACCCACTGCTATCATATCGCTCAGGATGAAGTCCCTGCAATTCTCCCCAGGATGGACATACTTTGTAGGAAATGGCTCATTGTCCCTGAACCACGCGCATACGACGGCGTCCGCATCATAGGCGCGCGCCTCCAGGTACATCCGCTCCAGCATATTCGGCTCCATCCAATCATCGCTGTCGCAGTGCGCCACGTACTCCCCTTCGGCTAGTTCAAGGCCGCTCCTGCGAGCAGCCGGAAGGCCTTCGTTCACAGGCTTCATCACTATCTTGACTCTTTCTGCACGCTGGGGATAAGCCTCAATCACTTTGCGCAGACTTTCCATTGAACCGTCCTGCGTCGCATCATTCACGAAAATGAACTCGACATCCCGCAGAGTCTGTTCAAACAGGCTCCGGGCGCACTCCCCTATATATTTCTCTACGTTGTAAACGGGGATTATGACGCTTACTGCGGGTGTCATCTTTTACGTTTGAATGGTTTAGATATGCCGTGTATCCCAAGTATCTTGGTCAAATGCCCCATACGTTCTACGACAGTAAAGCGATTGTCGAAGAAGAACGGCAGATTGGCCTCAGGGTACAAGTTCAGATAATACTTCCGTGGGAGTTGGAGCGCAGCGAACTTTGTCCAGCATTTGAGATGCATTATGGCGCGCCCGTACTTTCCTCTCAAGCCCTTGCTGTCAAGGAAAGAGAAGACAAGTTCTATGTTGGCATGGATCTGCTCTACCTTTTCCATCGAATCCCAGGCGGAGCTGATACTGTCCGGACAATAGTAATAATTATAGAGGCACTCTTCGATAAAGCCCCAGTTGCGGCAATGATAAGCCAGTTGTACCATCAAAGGAGCGTCATCCAGCATATTGTGCTCGGGATACCTGATATCGTTTTCATATGCCTTTCGCGTCACAAGTTTGTTCCAAGTATATGTAAAGACATCCAGATACAGCAGAGACTCCAACAGGTCGTCAGTGCTGGTAATGCCTCGCATTGTAACAGTGCTGCTGTCCGGGTAAACTCTGCGCGCTCCGCATATGACCATATCCAAGTTCTCGGAAACAGCTTTGGAATACATCTTCGCGTACATTTCCGGATCGGGCCAGTCATCGCTGTCACAATGGATGACATAATCTCCCGTAGCGTTCTCTGCACCTTTCATGCGGGTATAGGATACGCCTCTGTTATCCGGGTTGGAGATAATCTTTACCTGGGTTTTTCTTTGAGGGAAATCCTCCAGGACCTTCTCCAGTATTTCCACCGAACGGTCCGGGCTACAGTCATTGACGAAGATATATTCAATATCCTCGAGAGTCTGGCTGAAAAGGCTGCGGGCACACCTTTCGATGTACCGCTCTACCTTATAAACAGGTATTATTACGCTAACCGCAGGCATAATTACTTCAGGTCCAATACTTTCTCTACTATAGGAGCCATATCGTAGTACTTGTATTCCGCCAGGCGGCCTCCGAACGCCACATTGGTTTCCTTGTCTGCAAGTTCTTTGTATTGCTGGTAGATACGGGTGTTCTTCTGGTCGTTCACCGGATAGAACGGTTCTTTCCCCTCACTCCATTCGCAGGGGTATTCCTTGGATATCACTGTCTTAGGGCGCGCATAAACAGCGTCACCGAACATCTCGAAATGCTTGTGCTCTATGATCCTGGTGAACGGCTCGTCCTTGGAAGTGTAGTTGACCACGGCGTTTCCCTGGAAATTAGGCTGTTCCAGGACTTCAGTCTTAAGGCTGACGGTCCTGTAATCCAGCTTGCCGAAGCGGAATCCGTAGAACTCGTCTATGCGGCCGGTGAAGACTATATTGTCCGCCAGGCTCTCCCAATACTCCCTGTCTTCGAAGAAATCAGCCCCTGTAAGAACTTCGATTCCCTCCAGCAAGGCTTCTATCAGTTTGTTGTAGCCTCCTATGGGGACTCCCTGGTACGTATCGTTGAAATAATTGTTGTTGTAGACATAGCGCACCGGAAGGCGTTTGATTATGAATGCCGGAAGGTTCCTGCACTCTCGTCCCCACTGCTTCTGGGTGTATTCTTTCACCAACTTCTCATATATGTCGCGCCCCACCAGGCTCACTGCCTGCTCTTCCAGGTTGGAAGGCTCCCCCTGCACCTCACGCTTCTGCTCGCGGATTATAGCCTCCGCCTGGGCAGGAGTGGTCACACCCCACATCTGGTGGAAAGTGTTCATATTGAACGGCAGGTTGTACAGTTCGCCTTTGTAATTGGCCAGAGGGCAGTTGATGAAATTATTGAAAGGAACCAGGGAATTGACGAAATCCCATACTTTCTTGTTGGAAGTATGGAAAATGTGAGGACCGTACGTATGTACGTTTATACCCTCTATGTTGTCACAATAGAGGTTTCCTCCCGGTTGCGGCCTCCGGTCTATCACCAAGCATTTCTTTCCCTCCCTGTTGGCCTTCCAGGCGCTCAAAGCCCCATATAAGCCGGCGCCCACTATAAGGACGTCATATTTACTTTTATTTCTTTCCATAAAGTTTGAAATTCCTGTCCAGCAATCTCCAGTTAATGCCGAAAAATTTATAGAACCACTTGTGAAGGAGCCCGCCCTTATATTCTTCATCAGACCAGGAGTTGGCGTAATGATGAATACTATGGGTGTTTTCTGTGATATAATACCTTATACCGTTTTCCGGATCCGAAGGGTGAGCACAAAACCAGTCCAACGGCAGGAGGCAGAACTTGGACGGGTCAGAATCAAACTGAGATATGTCCTCTATAGGCGTCCACTGGTATTTCTTACGAAGATGCTCTCCTATGACTACAGGCATTGTATTAATATCCATCTGTCCGTTTTCCTGGATAAAGCTTCTTCCTTCATAATACTCCATTGCGTGCTTTACCCAGGCTGTGCCTTTTTCTGCCCCGAAAGCGGCCAGTTCCACACTGGTAGGAACGGCCTCGGCGCCCACGAAATAAGGCAGGTCAAGGAATCGGTGAAAAGGGCGTATCACCTCCACATCGCTGTCAAAGTATATCCCACCATAATTGTAAACGGCATAGAAACGGATGTAATCTGCCGCGAAGGCATATTTCTTTGCCTCGAACGCCTGCTTAGTCCACTGTATTGAGTCCACGTTAAACCTGGAAGTATCCCAGAGCATCACTTCGTAGTCCGGAAGGAACTTTTTCCACGAATCAATACAGAACTGTATTTTTTCCGGATATGGATCTCCGCTCAGCCAGCACAGATGGATTATCTTCGGTATCATATCATTACTCTTTTATCAAACCGGAAATTGTGAGCATCCTTCTCACGAATGAGCGCATACCATATTCCATTGCATACAACAATGCTCCAAGGATAAGCGAGCAGAAAATGAACACAATGAGAGCATAAAGGAGAAAATGCCAGACTCCGGAAGACGGATCTATTGGAATCAGGCCGCATAGGGCACGGACTGCGAAGAAGCAGACTGCTCCAGCCAACAGATGCTTGAGATACAGGACGACATATATCCAGATGGGCTCTTTCATACCCCTTGTAAACAGGAAATATGGTTTCCAGGTGAAGATAATTATGAGCTGACTGATAATTACTCCAGTCAGTATTCCGTGAAGCCCGTAGAAATATCCCAGGCCGATAGAAAAGCCAAGGTTAAGAATGGCCTCGGCAACAGGAGACCATATATCCTGGAACAATCCATAAGAGTTGATGAACGTATCTACCACGGCGCGCATGGCTCCCAGGAAGAAAATGACTATTATCAGGAGCAGCGTGGTCCTGTCCAAAAGATAATCAGGTCCAAGCCAAACCGTGATGAACGGGTCGGCCAGAAGCCACATACATATACTGCAGACCATCACGGCAAGGAAACGGGAGGAGAACAGCTCCTTGAAGACTTTAAGAATCAACTGTCTGTCGCCTTCCGCAACCATATTGCCGACGCTACCTCCAAGTCCTGCGAACATCGCGGCCAGCAGATAATTCAGATTGTTGGTCAAAATCATATAATTGCCGTACAAGGCCACCAGCGTGAGAGAAGCATAGGCATATATGATTATCGGGCTGGTTTGGGAAAGCACAAAACTTCCAATCTTATGGAAGAACATCTGTTTGACTTTAGTCACTACGTCAGGGAACTTATGCCTTAGTTCTCCCGCTTTCTGGACCTTCTCCTTCAGATATGGGTAGTCTTTGTAAATAACCCTGTTCAGGAAGTATGATGCAACTATGGCGAATGCCATCTCGAGGGCAAGCCACCAGATATAAGGGTTTTCTAGGAACTTCACCGCCAAGGCCTGAGCCACCATCTTGAATATTGAAATGAGGCGGAAACTGAACTGAATCATGTATTCTTTCTGGTCTGCAGACAGTAGTATCTGCTTGTAATTGACAAAATAGCCAAGGAGAGAGCTGAACATCAACACCGCATATGTGGCATATGCATACCACATTGGCAGCTCCATTTTGGAGAAAATGCTGGGAAAGAAGCACATCAGGACTGCGCTTCCTATAATGATGAACCAGGCTATCTTCCTATAGAGCCAGCCCTGCAGCGCGACAATTTCTTTTATAGTCTGCCTGTCCTCCTGGAATATAGGCTTATAGAGCGTGACCGAGATGGCAGCACCGATTCCAAGTTCAGCTATGTTCAGGAATCCCAGAAGACTGGCTGCGGTGCTGTTGAGGCCCATGACCTCAGTGCCCAGGTAATCCAGAAAGATTTTCCTGGAGAAGAACCCTATGAGCAAGGATATAAACTGGAGCAGCACCGCTACGGTGCTGTTCCTTATGCTGTTCCAGGTTCTAGTATATCCGCCTCCAGAGTGCATAATGAATACGATTTGCTAATATAACAAAAAAACACCAAAGTTTTTGCTATATTTGCAGTCCTCGCGGGCGTGTTGTAATTGGTAGCCAAGCTAGACTTAGGATCTAGTGCCTAGTGCGTATGGGTTCGAGTCCCTTCGCCCGCACGA